>NZ_JBIDDG010000010.1:0-268550 GCF_043205005.1 Micromonospora sp. NPDC047620
ACCGAGGCCCTCGCCGACTGGATCGCCACCCGCGGCTACGCCGCCTGATCCAGAACCCGACACCACCGACAAGGGCCGGCCCCGAACGGGGCCGGCCCTTTCGTCATGCCTGCAGCCAGGCAGTCCCGCCGCGGTCAGTCGAGCGGGGCGAGGAACTCCAGGCGGTTGCCGTGCACATCGTGGGAGTGGAACCGGCGCATCCCGGGCAGTTCGTCGTCTCCCCAGGTGACCGGGTAGCCGGCGGCGGCCAGCCGGTCGGCGAGCGCGTCGAGGTCGGGCCGGAGCAGGCCGGGGTGGGCCTTGCGGGCGGGGCGGAAGTCGTCCTCGACGCCCAGGTGAAGTTCTGCGCCGTGCCCGGTGAACCAGCAGCCACCACGGGCCGCCAACGCCGCAGGTTTGGGCTTCTCCGTCATGCCGAGCACCCCCACGCAGAAGGCGCGGGACGCGTCCTCGGAGCCACGTGGGCAGGCGAGCTGGACGTGATGGATCATGGTGGTACCTCCTCGTCCCGAACGATGGCACGAGGTTGCGCAGCTAGCAAGACGGACGTACGGTTTTGTTGACGACGAGAATCGGCGGTAAGTGTCCCCTAACCACGGCGGCACCCCGGCCGGTGCGACAGACTGCTCAGGACTACTCACGGTCGCTGGTGTGAAGGAGTACGACGTGGCGAGCCTCGACACCTTCGGTGCGAAGACCCAGCTACGCGTCGGAGACGCGAGCTACGAGATTTTCAAGATCAGCAAGGTGGAGGGCCACGAGCGGCTCCCCTACAGCCTGAAGATCCTGCTGGAGAACCTGCTCCGGACCGAGGACGGCGCGAACATCACCGCCGACCACATCCGGCAGCTCGGCGGTTGGGACCCCACCGCCGACCCGAGCGTGGAAATCCAGTTCACCCCGGCGCGGGTGCTCATGCAGGACTTCACCGGCGTGCCCTGCGTGGTCGACCTGGCCACCATGCGCGAGGCCGTCCGCGACCTCGGCGGCGACGCCACGAAGGTCAACCCGCTCGCCCCGGCCGAACTGGTCATCGACCACTCGGTCATCGCCGACCTGTTCGGCCGCGAGGACGCCTTCCAGCGCAACGTCGAGCTTGAGTACGAGCGCAACAAGGAGCGCTACCAGTTCCTGCGCTGGGGCCAGACCGCGTTCAACGAGTTCAAGGTCGTCCCGCCGGGCACCGGCATCGTGCACCAGGTCAACATCGAGTACCTGGCCCGTACGATCATGGAGCGCAACGGCCAGGCGTACCCGGACACCGTGGTCGGCACCGACTCGCACACCACGATGGTCAACGGCCTGGGCGTGCTCGGCTGGGGCGTCGGCGGCATCGAGGCCGAGGCCGCCATGCTCGGCCAGCCGGTCAGCATGCTGATCCCGCGCGTGGTGGGCTTCAAGCTCTCCGGCGAGATGCCGGCCGGCACCACCGCCACCGACCTGGTGCTCACCATCACCGAGATGCTGCGCAAGCACGGCGTGGTCGGCAAGTTCGTCGAGTTCTACGGCCCGGGCGTGAGCGCCGTGCCGCTGGCCAACCGGGCCACCATCGGCAACATGTCGCCGGAGTACGGCTCCACCGTGGCGATCTTCCCGATCGACGGCGAGACCGTCCGCTACCTGGAGCTGACCGGCCGCGACCCGCAGCAGGTCGCGCTGGTCGAGGCGTACGCCAAGGAGCAGGGCCTCTGGCACGACCCGGACGCCGAGCCGGAGTACTCGGAGCGCCTGGAGCTCGACCTGAGCACCATCGAGCCGTCCCTGGCCGGTCCGAAGCGCCCGCAGGACCGGGTGCCGCTGGGCAGCGCCAAGACGCTGTTCCGCTCGGCGCTGACCGACTACGTGGCCGCCGACGAGACCGGTGGCGACCGGAGCCGCACCGCTGGTGTGCCGCAGCAGGAGAAGCCGTTCGGGGTCGTGGGCCACGCCGACGAGGCCAGCGCCGAGTCCTTCCCGGCCAGCGACTCCCCCGCCAACGGCGTCAGCGACCCGGCCGACGCCCCGCGCGACCTGGAGACGGCCGCGGTCGGCGCCGGCGGGCGGGCCAGCAACCCGATCCGGGTCACCGGCGACGACGGCACCGAGTTCGAGCTGGACCACGGCGCCGTGGTGATCGCCGCGATCACCTCCTGCACCAACACCTCCAACCCGCAGGTCATGATCGGGGCGGCGCTGCTGGCCCGCAACGCGGTGGAGAAGGGCCTGACCCGCAAGCCGTGGGTGAAGACCACCCTGGCCCCGGGCTCCAAGGTCGTCATGGACTACTACGAGCGGGCCGGCCTCACGCCCTACCTGGAGAAGCTCGGCTTCCACCTGGTCGGCTACGGCTGCACCACCTGCATCGGCAACTCCGGCCCGCTGCCGGAGGAGATCTCCGCCGCCGTCAACGACGCCGACCTGGCCGTCGTCTCGGTGCTGTCGGGCAACCGGAACTTCGAGGGCCGGATCAACCCGGACGTCAAGATGAACTACCTGGCGTCCCCGCCGCTGGTGGTCGCGTACGCGCTGGCCGGCACGATGGACATCGACCTGGCCAACGAGCCGATCGGCGAGGACAGCCAGGGCAACCCGGTGTTCCTGCGCGACATCTGGCCGAACACCGCCGAGATCCAGGACGTCATCGCCTCGGCGATCGGCGCCACCGGCTTCAGCTCGGCATACGCGGACGTCTTCGCCGGCGACGAGCGCTGGCAGTCGCTGCCCACCCCGACCGGCGACACCTTCGCCTGGGCCGGTGACTCGACCTACGTCCGCAAGCCCCCGTACTTCGAGGGCATGGAGCGGGAGCCGAAGGCGGTCGCCGACATCGGTCCGGCTCGGGTGCTGGCCAAGCTGGGCGACTCGGTGACGACCGACCACATCTCCCCGGCCGGTTCCATCAAGGCCGACTCCCCCGCCGGCAAGTACCTCGCCGAGCACGGCGTGCCGCGGCACGAGTTCAACTCGTACGGCTCCCGCCGGGGCAACCACGAGGTCATGATCCGGGGCACCTTCGCCAACATCCGCCTGCGCAACCAACTGGTCCCGGGTGTCGAGGGCGGCTTCACGGTCAACCACCTGACCGGCGAGCAGACCTCGATCTACGACGCCTCGGTGGCCTACCAGGAGGCGGGCGTCCCGCTGGTCGTCCTGGCCGGCAAGGAGTACGGCTCCGGGTCGTCGCGGGACTGGGCGGCCAAGGGCACCATGCTGCTCGGCGTCAAGGCGGTCATCGCCGAGTCGTACGAGCGGATCCACCGCTCCAACCTGATCGGCATGGGCGTGCTCCCGCTGCAGTTCCCGGCCGGCGAGACCGCCGAGTCGCTGGGGCTCACCGGCACGGAGACGTTCACCATCACCGGGGTGACCGCGCTGAACGACGGGCAGACCCCGCGCACGGTCAAGGTCAGCACCGACACCGGCGTCGAGTTCGACGCGGTGGTCCGGATCGACACCCCGGGCGAGGCGGACTACTACCGGCACGGCGGCATCCTGCAGTACGTGCTGCGCCGCATGATCGCCAGCTGACGCACCATCGAACAGGGCCCCTCCCGCGCTCGCGGGAGGGGCCCTGTCGCGTACCGGCTCGGCGCTCTCCGGGCGAGGCGGCGTCGCGGCTCACCTGCCCGCGCGCCGACCCCGCGGTGGGGTCACTCGGCCCGGCGGCGAGCGTCCCGGGTCTTCATGGCGTGCTCCAGCAGCGTGATGAGCACCTCCTTGCTCGACTCCCGCTGCCGGGCGTCGCAGAGCAGCACCGGCACCCCGGGGTCGAGGTTCAGCGCGGACTGCACCTCGTCGAGCTGGTACTGCCGGGCGCCCTCGAAGCAGTTCACCGCCACCACGAACGGCGTGCCGCGCCCCTCGAAGTAGTCGATGGAGGGGAAGCAGTCCGCCAGCCGTCGGGTGTCCGCCAGCACCACCGCGCCGATCGCGCCGAGCGCCAGCTCGTCCCAGACGAACCAGAAGCGGTCCTGCCCGGGGGTGCCGAAGAGGTATAGCACCAGGTCGTCGCTGATGGTGATGCGACCGAAGTCCATCGCCACCGTGGTGGTCTGCTTGCTCTCCACCCCGGAGAGGTCGTCGATGCCGACCCCGCTCTCGGTCAGCACCTCCTCCGTACGCAGGGGGCGCGTCTCGCTGACCGCGCCGACCATGGTGGTCTTGCCCACGCCGAAGCCACCCGCGACGAGGATCTTGATCGCGGTGGGCAGTGGCGGCGCTCCCGCCGGCCGCTCAGAGTGCCCGTAGTCCATTGATTACCGCCTCGAAAACGCTGTTGTCGGGAAGGCCGGCCGTGGTGCGCGGCTCGCGCACCTGCACCAGGCTGCGGGCCACCAGGTCGCCGAGCAGGACCCGGATGGTGCCCACCGGCAGGTCCATGTGGGCGGCGATCTCGGCGACGGACTGGATCCGCTGGCAGAGCCCGACGATCGCCAGGTGCTCCGGACCCAGTCCGACCTCCGGAGTCACGTCCGCGCGGGTCGCCGTCACCAGCGAGATCAGGTCGAACGTGCCCGTGACCGGCCGGGCCCGGCCACGGGTCACCGCGTAGGGGCGCACCACCGGGCCGGCGTGGTCGTCGACCCACTGGTGCTCGGCGGACTCCCCCTGCACCGTCATCGCGGTTACTTCTCGTCGGCCGGCTGCTCGGTCCGCGACGGCGACGCGACGTACTTGCCGACGCGGGTGACCAGCATCGCCATCTCGTAGGCGATCAGGCCGACGTCGGCGTCCTCGCTGGCGAGGACGGCCAGGCAGGCGTTGCGCCCGGCCGCCGTGACGAACAGGAACGACGACTGCATCTCGATGATGGTCTGCTGCACCTGCCCGCCACCGAAGCGCTTGCCCGCGCCCCGGGCCAGGCTCTGGATGCCGGCCGCCATCGCGGCCAGGTGCTCTCCGTCGTCCCGGCTGAGCCCTCGCGAGGCGGCCATCAACAGGCCGTCCGTCGAGAGCGCGACCGCGTGGTCGGCCTGCTTCACCCGGCCGACCAGATCATCCAGCAACCACGTCAGGTCGGCACTCGAAGCCGTCTTCTGCGCCACTCGTCGTCCTCTTCTCCCCCGGCTGTTGTCGCCGTACTCGTCTGGGCTGACCGCCACGCCGCGGGGTCACCCCGCAGTGCGGGCAGTGCCGGTCAGGTCGCCTGCTGATCGCCGACGTCGGGTCCCTCGCCGGCCCCGGTTCCCTCGCCTGTCTCGGGCTGACCGCCGCCGGCCCCGCCGAGCAGCCGGGCGGCGTCCGTACGGCCACGCCGGGTGCCGCTCTGGTAGGAGCTCATCATCCGGCGCACCTGCTCCGGCGGGCGTACCGTGTCCTCGTCGTCGTTCCCGGCGGCGGGCTCGTCGCGCAGTTCCGGCGCGAGGCTGGCCTGCCGGACCCGGACCGGCAGCCCGGACCCGGTGCGCACCTGCTCGGGGCAGGGCACCCGCGCGGGGCCGGCGGCCGTCGTGCTCCCGGCGCCCGCCTGCGCCGCTCCGGCAGCCGGGACGGTCTCGTCAGGGGTGGCGGCCTCCGCCGGCGCGGACGTCTGCGGGGCGGCCACGGCCGGCCGGGCGGCGGTCACCGGCAGTCCGGTCGGGAAGGTCGGGCCGTCCAGGGCCGGCTGCGTCGAAGCGCCCCGGGCCCGGGTCGGCAGCCGCTCCTCCGTCGGGGCGGTGGCCGACAGGCTCCGGCCGCGCGCCCGGGTGGGCAGGGCGTCCCCGGCGGAGTGCCCGGCGGGGGCCTCGGCGTCCGGCGTCGGCCGCGGCGCGGCCGACGGCTCGGCCACGGCCACCGGCGCCGTGGCGGGCTGCCCGGCGGCGGGAGTGGACGCGCCCGCCGCCGGCGCGGCGGCCGGTGCACCGGCCGGGAAGCCGCCGGAGGTGCTCGGGTCGGCGTCGTCGGTGGTGACCAGCTCGGCCGGGATCAGCACGACCGCGGTGGTGCCGCCGTACGCCGACTCCTTGAGCTGCACGCGCACGCCGTGCCGCTCGGTCAACCGGCTCACCACGTAGAGCCCCAGGCGGGAGGCGTTGGCGAGGTTCAGCTCGGACTGGTCGACGATCCGGTGGTTCGCGGCGGCCAGGTCCTCCTCGCTCATGCCCAGGCCGCGGTCCTCGATCTCGATGGCGAAGCCGTTGGCCACCATCTGCCCGCGCACCTCGACCGTGGTGTGCGGCGGGGAGAACGACAGCCCGTTCTCGATCAGCTCGGCGAGCAGGTGGATGACGTCACCGACCGCGCGGCCGGTCAGCGAGACCGGGCCGAGGGGCAGCACGTTGACCCGGGTGTAGTCCTCGACCTCGGCGACCGCGCCCCGGACCACGTCGACCATCGGCACGTTGCGCCGCCACGCCCGGCCCGGGGTGGAGCCGGAGAGCACGATCAGGTTCTCCGCGTTGCGCCGCATCCGGGTGGCCAGGTGGTCGACCCGGAACAGGTCCTCCAGCTCCTCGGCGTCGTGCTCGCGGCGCTCCATCGCGTCGAGCAGGGTGAGCTGGCGGTGCACCAGCGCCTGGGTACGCCGGGCCAGGCTGAGGAAGACGTCCCGGACGTTGCGGCGCAGCTCGGCCTGCTCGACGGCGGTGCGGATGGCGGTCTCCTGCACGGCGTTGAACGCCTTGCCCACCTGGCCGATCTCGTCGTCGCCGAACTCCAGCGGGGGCGCCTCCTTGGCGACGTCGACCTCCTCGCCGTGGCCGAGCCGCTCGACCACGCCGGGGAGTCGCTCGTTGGCGAGCCCGAACGCCGCCTCGCGCAGCCGCTCCAGCTGCCGCACCAGGGCCCGGGCGGTGGTGACCGACATGACGATGGAGGCGATGACGGCGAGCAGGCCCAGGCCGGCGGCCAGCACCAGCCGGACGATGACGCCGGCGGCGATCGGCGTGGACCGGTCCACGAGCGCGTCACCGGCCTCGATGATGAACCGCTGCTGCTCCTCGACCACGACGTCCGCCGCCGCGCGCCACTGGCCCGCCGTGATGGTCGGCGCGCCGGAGGTCCGTCCCTGCAGGACCACCCGGTCCTCCAGGGCCCGGAACGAGGTGTACGCCTCGCTGCCGAGCAGCGCCTCGTACCGCGTGAGGTCGGCGCCGGCCAGGTCGGAGCGGGTCTGGCTGTCCAGGTAGCGCTGGGCGCCGACGGTGCGGGCGAAGGCGGCGGACTCCTCCGGGGTCATCCGGCCCGCGGCGAGCGCCCCGGTGACCAGCGCGTCCTCCTGGGACATGAGTTCCCGGACCCGGACGAGCTGGATCAGCGCCCGGGTCTCCTGCGCGAACTGCTCGTCGTCCAGGTTGCCCAGCGACCCGTACATCCGCAGCGTCGTGTCGATGAGCCCGGTGTACGCCTCGGCGGCGGCGGTCCGGTCCACCTGGCGGCTGCGGATCGACTCGCGCACGCTGTCCAGCTGGTCCAGCCCGGCGACGACCGCGTCGATCTGCCGCTTGCTGTCGTCGCTCGCCGCCAGGTCCACCCGCCAGCCGCTGACGGACTCGCGGAAGTCGTCGACGACGGCCTGGGTCCGCTGCCACTGCGCGTCGAGCTGGGCCCGCTCGGCCTCGCCGGCCCCGCCCAGGTACGCCGCGGAGGCCCGGCGCTCCGCCTGCAGCTCCAGCACGAGCGGCTCACCCGGCTGGGCGACCCGGCTGTCGAGCGTCTGCACCCAGAGGAGGGTGACGCCCTCCCGCAGGGTCACCCAGGCGGCGAAAGCCCACAGCGCAACGAGCGAGGCCAACATAGCCACGACTTTCCGGCGCAGATTCGAGCTGCGGGAACCCATTTGAAACCATCCCTGGCGGGGAGCCTGATTCATCCGATCGGTGGTAGCGCATGTCGCTTCGACCGACCCGGCGCACGGTAGCAGTGTCAGGACGATCGCTCAAGCAGTGCTGATCATGACGCTGGGCGGTGGACCGCGGCCCGGCCGGGCGATCAGTGTCCTATGTGGCCGCTCAGTCGCGCCAGGTGCCGCGCCGTCAGCACGGCGGCCCGCACGATCAGCACCGGATGGTAGAGATCCTTGTCGTGCCACAGTGGAGCCGCGTGCCCGGTGACGTCGTCGCGGTCGTCGAGGAAGGCCACCGCGCGCCGCACGGCGGCGCCGACCCCCGGCCGCGGCGGCCGTCCGGTGCCGAGCAGCACCTGCACGGCGTACGCGGTCTCCTCCGGAGTGCCGTCCCACAACCCCCACGAGCCGTCGGCCCGCTGGGTGTCCCGCACCCAGTCGACCGCCCGGTCGAGCGCCGCGGCGGCAGCCTCGGGCGCGTACTCGGCCAGGGCGGCGGCGACGGCCGACGTGGCGTAGTACGGCGAGGCGTGCCAGCGGTCCGTCCACCGGCCGTCGGGGAGCTGGCCGTCGATCAGCCAGCCGGCCACCCGGCGCGCCACGTCGGCGTACGGTCGGCCCGGTTGGTGCCGGGCGTGCCAGCCCAGCGCCTCCAGCACGTGCGCGTTGGTGGTGACCGACGCGCCGTCCTCGCCCTGCCAGGTGCAGAAGCGTGCCCCGGTGTCGTACCCGAGCAGGCTGTCGGGGGCGACCGGGCGGCCGAGACGGGCCAACGCGAATAGGGTGACGGCGGTGGTGTCGGCGTCCGTCGGCAGCCCGGGCGAGGTCGCCGCGCCGGCCGGGCCGACCGCGGCGGCCAGGTCGGCGACCATCCGGCCGGGGACGTCCACGGCCGCGCCGACCCGGGCGAGGCTGCTGAGCACCCACGAGCGCTCGAACACGGCGATGGGCGTCGTGCACGGCACGGGCCCGCCCCCCGGGCCGACGGCGTTCGTCAGGTAGCCCAGCGCCGCCCGGTCCACGTCGGGGCGGGAGGGGTCGCCCAGCCAGGCGGCGGTGGCGGCGGGCGAGGCGCCCACGGCGCCGGAGACGGGCCGGACGGGCAGCCGCACCCGCGTCCGCTCGTCCAGCACCTCGAAGGCGTGCAACAGCTTCTCCGGCACGGGCCCGCCGGCGGCGAGCAGCCGGCCGACCGCCTCGGACCGGTGCCGCGTCATGCCGTGCGGCATCGGCAGCGGCAGCGCGTGCGCCCACCGCGACGGCTCGGCGCCACCGGCCGGGCACAGCAGCGCGTCGATCCGGTCGAGCAGCGCGGGCACGATCAGGTCCACACCCGGCATGTCCGGCACCGGTTCGTCGGCGGCCAGCAGCCGCCGTAGCGCCCCGACGCCGCGGTCGAGCACGGACGGTGGCAGGTGCGCCGTCTCGCCCCGCTCGGCACGCCCCACGCCGGGCACGGACCTCAGCAGCGCCTCCACCGCGCTCAGGGTCGGCACCAGGCCGTACGCGCCGGGCGCCCCCCACGCGCCGTCGGCCCGCTGGGCGGCCACCAGGTAGCGCAGGCGCCCGGCGTGCCCCGGCAGCCAGGGCGCGTCGCTGACCAGCCGCGCCGTCTCGTACATCGAGGGCGAGACCGTGCCGGCGGGGTCGGCGGCCATCGCCGCCACGAGCGCCTGCCCGGCGGCGAGCCCCGGCCCACCGACCCCCGCGACGGCGACCGGGGCCGCGGTCACGCCATCCCCCAGAAGTCGGCGAGCTGGTAGAAGCCGCTGCTGAAGCCGATCTGCCGGGCCAGGTAGTCCGCCTCGCGTGGGCAGGCCGACCGGAGCGGGACGAGCATCCGCCGGCAGTCGTCCACCAGGGCGGCGAGCCGCTGCTCCACCTCGGCACGGTCCTCGACCAGCAGGAGGGCGTTGAGGTCGCCCCAGCGCAGGTCCCGCTCGTACGTGCCGAGGTCGTTGACGAGGCGCAGGGCGCGCTGCACCTCGTCGCTGACCGCGACCAGGTCGTCCAGCCGGGCGAGCGTGGCCTCGTCCCCGGTGTGGATCCAGTGCGCGACGTTGACGATCGTGCAGGCGTGGTTGTCGGCGTTGGCGAGGTACGCGTCGAGGCTCGGCAGGGCCGCCCGGTCGCCGGAGCGCCAGGCCGCCTTCCACGCCCACTCCTGGGCCATCGCCCGCACCGTCGCGTCCAGGCGGTCCCGCCACAGCGGACGGTGCACGGCGAAGGCCGGGGCCGCCGCGAGTTCGTCCTGGAGCGCGGCCAGGTAGGCGCCGAGGTGGTCGTCGGTGGCGGGCGGCTCGCCGGCGGCCACCGAGCGGCAGCGCGCGACGAGCCGGTCGACCTCGTCCCGGGACTGCGCCCGGTGGTCGATCAGCCAGTCGAGGGCGAAGCCCCACAGCACGGTCCGGTTGGCGGCCCGCAGCTGCTCCGGCGTGCACCACGGGGCGCCGAACGCGATGGCCAGCGAGATGTTGGCGAACAGCATCGTGTCGAACGGTTCGGCGGGGAACAGGTCGGGGTGCGCGGCGGCCGACGCCTGGAGGTCCCGTTGCCCGCGGACCGCCAGGCCGCAGATGCGCCCCTGCTCCTGCGCGTCACGCAGCTCGTCCCGCCCGCGCTGCGCCGGTGCCGGGATCACGCCGGCCTCCGCTCGCGGACCGGGGACAGCGCCAGGACAACCGGCTTGCCCGGGCGCAGGGCCGCCGCCAACTGCCTGGGCGGCATCCCGGGCTCGCGCAGCCGGAAGCGGTAGCGGCTGAGGATCGTGGCCACCACCAGCGGAGCCTCCAGGTTGAACAGGTACATGCCGAGACACTGGTGCGGGCCGCCGCCGAACGGGAAGTACGCATACCGGTGGCTCCGGCGCGGCTGGTCGGCGCGGAACCGGTCGGGGTCGAAGGTGTCCGGACGGTCCCAGTACCGGGCGAGCCGCTGGGTGACGTAGGAGCTGACGACGACGATGCTGCCGGCGGGGATCCGGGTGCCGCCGATGACGTCGTCCGCCAACGCCGTACGCGGCAACAGCCAGCCGGCGGGATACATCCGCAGCAGCTCGTCCACGACCGACCGGGTGTAGGTGAGGGCGCCCAACTGCTCCCGGCTGATCACCCGGTCGGCGCCCACCACCTCGTCCAGCTCCGCGTAGAGCCGTTCGGCGATCCCGGGGTTCGCGTCGAGGATCGGCCACAGCCAGGTCAGCACGGCGTAGGTGGTCTCGGTCGCGGTGGCGAACGAGGCCACCACGTCGTCGCGGACCTGCCGTTCGTCGAGCGGGCGGCCGTCGGCGTCCCGGGCACGGGTCAGGGCCGCGAGCAGGTCGTCGCCGTCGCGCGGGTTGGCGAGTTCGGCCCGCACCAGCGGCAGCATGATGTCGTCGACGACGCCGATCGCGCGGCGCAGCGCGCGGTCCCCCGGCACCGGCACGGCGTCGGGCACGAAGGGCAGGAGCAGCCGCGCCCGCAGCGCCGTCACGACCGTGTCCTGGGCGGCGACGATCCGCAACTGGTCGGCGAGGCTGACCCGGTCGGCGAAGAAGACGCTGCTGATCGCCCGGCAGATGACCCTCCCCAGCTCCGCGCCGGCGTCCAGCCACCGGCCGGTGCGGGCCGGCTCCTCGAGCTCGTCCACGGCCTCGCTGACCGCGCGGCTCATGGTGTCCACCAGGGAGTCGATGCGTTTGGCCGTGAAGTGCGGCTGCATCCGGGCTCGGCTGGCCTGCCACTTCGGCCCGTCGGACAGGATGCCCTCCCCGGTGAGCCGCCGCACCGGCCGCCAGAGCATGCTCTGCCCGCCGCGGGTGTAGTTGGCCTCGTTGTCGCGCAGGATGTGCTGCACGTGGGCCGGCTCGGTCACCAGGTACGGGCGGACCGTCCCGACGTTGAGCCGGACGATCTCGCCCTGCGCCGCGTCCGCCAGCGCGACGAGCTCGCGCAGCGGATCGCGCAGCAGGCCCGGCAGCATCCTCCACAGTGGCACGGTCCGCGCCGCCCGCCCGTGCGGGCCGTCGGCATTCCGGTCAGCCATGGCACCCCTGCACCTGCGGCTCCTCCCCGATCACAGTCACGCTCCGCTGTGACAGACCGTCCGCCGGACGGCTGCCTTACGTCACGATTCGGAGAGCATGCCATCACCCGTTCGGACCCGCCAGAGCCGTACGAGAATTTTGCTCATGGGAATGCTGATCCACGAAGGAATTCGTGTCGGGCGTCACTCCTGGAGCGTGCGCAGGTAACGCCACTCGGCGGCCACCTGGCGGTAGCCGAACCACTCGTTCACCGCGCGCATGGCGTCGTTGCCGGCGTCGTTGACGGTGAAAGCCCGCCGGTAGCCGGCCGACCGGGCCGACCGCAGCGACACGTGCTTGACCAGCCGGGCCAGACCCCGGCCCCGCCACTCCGCCCGGGTACCCGTCATCCCCGACAGGTAGCGGTCGCCGCCGTCGGTCAGCGCGACGCTGAACGCCACCACCACCCCGTCCGCCACGGCCACCGTGGTGAGACCCCGGTCGAGGTCCGGCCGGTCCCAGTACGCGGCCCGCCAGTCGGCGTAGCCGATCTCGTCCATCCCCACGTCGCCCGGCTCGTCGGCGGCGGCGGCCAGGTCCGCCTCGTAGAGCGGGCGCGGATCGGGCAGGTCGGCGGCCGTGGTCAGCCGCACCCCGGGTGGCGGCGCGGGCGGCGCCGGCAACGTCGCCGCCAGGTCCAGGCGCAGGATCAGGTTGCGTCGGCCGGGCCGGTAGCCGCGTCCCTCGGCGAAGGAGAGAGCCGCCGGCCCGTCGGCCACCCGCGCGTACGCCCGACGCACGCCGAGCCCGGCGAGCCGCTGCTCGGCGGCGGCGAGCAGCGCCGACCCGACGCCCCGCCCCCGCCGCTCGGGGCGCACGACCAGGTTGACGAAGCCGAGCCCGGGCTCGGCGCTCTCGTGCAGCAGTCCCGTCCGGGCGACGCCGGCGATCCCGTCACCCGTCTCGGCGACCAGCATCCCGAAGCGCTCCGCGGGCTTGCCGGTCGCCTGCCAGGCGAGCAGCTCGGGCGTGACGACCAGGTGGGGCACGGCGGCGCGGAGCAGGCCGGCCACCGGCGGCGCGTCGCGCGGTCCGGCGGCCCGGACGGTGGGGACCATGGCTGGGCAACCTACCGCAGCGGCCGGCACGGCGGGGGGCGGCCGGCGGTGGAATCCGGGCGCGCCCGCACGGCCTGTGCCAGGCTCAGGGCATGGACGACAAGACCATCCTGAACCGGATCTCCGAGCTGGTCGACGAGGAGCACCGGCTGCGCGCCGACGCACAGGCCAACGAGTCGGGCACCGACGACGACGCCCGCAACCGGCTGCGCGAGCTGGAGGAGTCCCTCGACCAGTGCTGGGACCTGCTGCGCCGGAGGCGGGCCGCCCGGCAGACCCACGGCGACCCGGACGCCCAGGGGATGCGCCCCAAGCCCGAGGTCGAGCGCTACCTGCAGTGACCCGGGCTCCGGGGCGGCCGGCGCCGGCCGCCCCGGAGCACCCGGTCAGCGGATCCCCGCCTCCCGCAGCAGCAGCGCGGTCAGCGCCGCCGGGTCGGCCTCCCCCGCCGGCAGCCCCCGGGCCGCGAACCAGGTCGCCACCACCCGGACGTCGCGGGCCAGGAACTCCGGCCCCTGCGGGTTGGCCACCACGTCGACCACCTGCGGCAGGTCGATCAGCACCAGCCGCCCCGCGTGCACCAGCAGGTTGTACGGCGACAGGTCGCCGTGCGCGAGGCCGGCGCGGGCGAGCACCATTAGGGCGTCCACCATCTGGTCCCACAGGTCGCGCAGCTCACCGGCCTCCGGCCGCAGCTGGGCCAGCCGGGGCGCGGCCAGCCCCTCGGCCGGGTCCCCGAGAAACTCCAGCATCAGCTCCGTGCCGCGCAGCTGCACCGGGTAGGGGACGGAGATCGTGCCGTACCGGGTGCCGATCTCCCAGAGCCGGGCCAGCGCGGCGAATTCGGCCGCCGCCCACTGGCCGGCGATCATCTGCCGGCCGAACGCGGTCCGCCCGGCCATCGCCCGGTTCTCCCGTGACCGGCGGACCCGGCGCCCCTCCAGATAGCCGGCGTCGCGGTGGAAGAGCCGGTGCTGGGCGTCCCGGTAGCGCTTGACGGCCAGCAGGCAGGACCGGTCGGTGCCGGGCACGGCCCGGCGCACCAGGTGGACGTCCGCCTCCTTGCCGGTCTTGAGCACACCGAGCTCGGTGTCCTTCGCGGCCAGCTCGGTGACCAGCCAGTCCGGGTGGGGCTGCGGGCCGTGCACGGCGTCGTCCCAGGAGGACCAGCGCTCCCCCGTGTCGGGGTCCGGCTCGGCGTCGGGGTCGGCGGGGGCGGGCTCGGCCGCCCGGCCGCGCTTCAGGAAGAGCGGTTCGTCATCGTCGAAGCGGCGCTTGCCGCGGGTACGGCGCTCGCGCGCCGGAAGGTCATGATCGCGCACTGCGGTGGTGATCCCTTGCTCGAGGCTGATGGAGGCAGGTGGATGTGACCTGCGAAGACGGCCATGACCGACCCCCTCTCCTCGACCGGGCGCACGCCCGGGTGCACGATGCGCCGACCATGCTCACGGCCCGGCGGCGCCCGGTCAACCGAATTTCCCGAGCCACCCCGACCCGCGCCCCCGGAGCCAGACGCTGGGCAGGCCGACGGCGGCGCCGATGCCCGCCGCCGACCCGTCGCCGACGAGCCAGGCGCCCGGTCGAGCAGGGTGTTGTCCAGCAGGAGCAGCGGCACTCGGGCACCCCACGGGGCTCCGGTGCCCGCTGACAGGCCCGAGCGGCGGCCTCCGTCAGGCCGGCAGCGACGAACGGGCGCGGCCCTGGTCGGGAAGGCGGTCGAGCAGCATGGAGTGGGCCGCCCGGGTGGCCGCGAGGGCCTCCGGCGCCAGCGCGACGACCAGCACGGCCTCGCCGGTGTCCGCGCCCCGCGCCAGCGGCCGGCCCTCCGGGTCGTAGACCGCGGCGCCACCGTTGAACCGCCACGGGTCCGCGCCGTCGACGCAGTTGGCGAACACCACGTACATCGTGTTGTCCAGCGCGCGGGCGGCGTAGTAGAGGTCGCGGCGGTGCTCGGAGCCGGCCAGGTAGCCGCTCGGGCACAGGTAGCCGTGCGCCCCGTCGGCCGCGGCGGCGCGGCCGTGCTCCGGGAAGCAGCCGTCGTAGCAGATGCCGAGACCGAGCCGCCAGTCGTCGACGAGCAGGGTGGCCCCCCGGTCGCCGGGGCTGAACAGCTCGCGTTCGCCGCTCCAGAGCTGCTGCTTGTCGTACCCGACGCGGACCACGCCGGCCCGGTCGACCACCAGGGACGAGATGGTCCGCCGCCCGTCCGGGTGCCGGACCGCCGCGCCGACCACCACGGCGGCGCCGCCGTCGCGGGCGGCCTCGCGCAGCGGGTCCAGCCGAGGGTCGGCGACGGCCGCCGTGGCGTCGGCCGCGACGTCGGTGCCGGCCGGGTCGGCCGCGAGCGTCGGCGGGTGGTACGCGGGCAGGAAGAGCTCGGGCAGCACGGTCACCCGGGCGCCCCGTTCCGTCGCCCGGCGGACCAGCCGGGCGGCGCTCGCCGCGTTGCCGGCCACGTCTCCGGGGACAGGCTCGGCCTGCACGGCGGCGACGGTCAGCGGGGCGGCGGGGACCGCGACGGCGGCGGGGAGTGGCGTCACGGCCCGATCCTAGCCGGCGGGCGAAGGCCCGATGATCATTCGTGCGGCGCAACCAAGCCGTACGTACGGTTTGCGTGACGGGGGGTGACCTGACACGATCGACCCGTGCCCAGAGTAAGTCAGGACCAGCTCGACGCGCGCCGGCAGGAGATCCTCGCCGCCGCGCGGGCGTGTTTCGCGCGGCACGGCTACGAGGGCGCCACCGTGCGTCGGCTCGAAGAAGCCACCCGGCTGTCCCGGGGTGCGATCTTCCACCACTTCCGCGACAAGGACTCGCTCTTTCTCGCGGTCGCCGAGGACGACGCCGCCGCGATGGTGGAGACGGTCGCCCGCAACGGCCTGGTCCAGGTGATGCGCGACCTGCTGGCCGGCGCGGTCTCCCCCGACACCACCGGCTGGCTCGGCAGCCAGCTGGAGGTCTCCCGGCGGCTGCGGACCGACCCGGCGTTCGCCAAGCGGTGGGCGGAACGATCGGCGGCGGTCGCCGAGGCGACCCGCGAACGGCTGGCCCGCCAGCGGGAGGCGGGCGTGCTCCGCGAGGACGTGCCGATCGACGTGCTGGCCCAGTTCCTCGAACTGGCCTACGACGGCCTGGTGCTGCACCTCGCGATGGGACGCCCCGCCGGCGACCTCGGCCCGGTGCTCGACCTGGTCGAGGAGGCGGTCCGCCGCCGCTGACCGCCCGACCCCGGCACGGCGCCGGCCCGGGTCGCCGCCCCGGGTTTCCGGAGCCGCCACCCGTTTCCGTATCGGTCCGGTAACTCGCCCCCCGCGGTCGGTCCGCCCTGGCGGAACTGCTCCACAATGAGGCCGCGATCCCCTCGTACGACAGGAGCAGCAGATGTCTGTCCTCGCCGCACCGGGTGACACCTGGGGCATCCCCGGGCCCGTCTTCCTCCGGGTCTACCTCCTCGCCGCCGCCGTGGTCGTCGTCGGCGCCATCGTCCACCGCGTCCGCGTCCTCGCCGGCCCGCCGGCCGGCGACGTCGGCCAGCTCGGCCCGCAACAGGTCGCCTACCTCAACGGCGGGAAGGAGCTGGCGATCTGGGCCTCGCTCGGCGGACTGCGGGGCAGCGGGGCGGTCGGCGTACGGCCCGACCGGCGGCTGACCACCGGCGGCCCCATGCCGGCCGGGACCACGCCGCTGGACCAGGCGATCCACCTCGCGGCCGGCCGGAACGCGACCACCCGCGAGCTGCACCGCGACGAGTGGGTACGCCGGGCGCTCGACCAGCTCCGGACCGACCTGGAGCAGCGCGGGCTCGCGCTCACGCAGGCACGCCGGGCGGCGCTGCGCCAGTGGGCGTTCCTGCTCACCCTCCTGGTGGCGGTCGGTGTGTTCCGGATCTTCGCGGGTCTGTCGAACGATCGTCCGGTGGGTTGGCTCGTGCTGAGCCAGATCCCGCTGATCGTGGTGGCCGTCCTGCTGTACCGGGTGCCCTGGCGGACCCGCGCCGCCAACCGGGAGCTGCGCGGTCTGCGACAGCAGCACACCTACCTCGCGCCCGCGTCGGCCCCCGCCTACGCCACCTACGGCGCGGCGGGCGCCGCGATGGGGGTGGCGTTGTTCGGCACCGCGTCGCTGTGGGCGATGGACCCCGGCTTCGCCGAGCAGGCCGAGATCCAGCGGCAGGCGGCGAGCGGCGGTGGCGGCTCCTCCGGCTGCGGTGGCGGCAGCTCGTGCAGCGGCGGCAGCTCCTGCGGCGGCGGAGGCGGCTGCGGCGGGGGCGGGTGCGGGGGATGACCGGCCCGCGCGGGGTGGGCATCGGCTGGCGACCGGAGATCGCGGGTTTCGTCGCCGACCTGCCCGGGCTGCGCTTCGTGGAAGTGGTCGCGGAGGGCGTCACCGCAACCGGGCCGCTGCCCGCCGGGCTCGCAGCGCTGCGCGAACGCGGCGTGACCGTCGTGCCGCACGGCGTGCGGCTCTCCCTCGGCGGCGCGGAGCCGGTCGACCCGGCCCGGGTCGCCCACCTGGCCGCGGTGGCGGAGCTGGTCGAGGCGCCACTGGTCAGCGAGCACATCGCGTTCGTCCGGGCCGGCGGCGTCGAGGCCGGCCACCTGCTGCCGCTGCCACGCAGCCGGGAGGCCGTCGACGCGGTCTGCGCCAACGTCGCCCGCACGCAGGCCGAGCTGCCGGCGCCGATCGCGCTGGAGCCGATCGCCGCCCTGTTCGACTGGCCCGACGACGAGCTCGACGAGGCCGACTTCCTGACCGAGATCCTGGACCGCACCGGCGCGTTCCTCCTGCTCGACGTCGCCAACGTGTACGCCAACGCCCGTAACCGGGGCGGCGACCCGGTCGCGCTGCTCGACCGGCTGCCGCTGGAACGCATCGCCTACCTGCACGTGGCGGGCGGCGCCGACCACGGCGGCTTCTACCACGACACCCACACCGACCCGGTGCCCCCGGCGGTGCTCGACCTGCTGCGGGAGCTGTGCGCCCGGCACCGGCCGCCGGCGCTGCTGCTGGAACGCGACGGGCACTACCCGCCCGCGGCCACGCTGCGCGCCGAGCTGGACTCCCTCGCCACCGCCTCCGGCTTCCCGGCGGTGACGTGAACGGCGACCTGGCCGCCCGGCAGGCGGAACTGGTGGCGGCGTTGGTGGCCGGCGGTCCGCCCCCGCCCGGCTTCGACCCGACGGCGCTGGCCGCCGCCCGGGCCGCGCTGCTGCGCAAGCGGGCCGGGGACGTGGCCCGGCACTGGCCGCTGCTCGCCGCCGGCCTCGGCACGGACTGGCCGGCGACCTTCCACCGGTGGGCGGCGGGGCGGCCGACCGCCGGCTCCCTGCGCGACGGCTGGGACCTCGCCCGCGACCTGCGCGACCGGGACTCGCTGCCGCCGCTGGGCGCAGAGGAGCTGGCCACCCGGGAGGCCACCGGCCGCTACGACGGGCACAAGCCGCCGCGGCCCCGCCGCCTGCCGGGGTGGGGGCGCGCCGGCGGCGCCGTCGCGGTCCAGCTCGCCGGTCGGGTACGCCTGCTGCGCCCCGCGCGCCGCTGAACCGACCCACCGCCCCCGGCTGGCGCATCCGCCGGGTACGGCAGGATCGACGGCATGGATCTCGGACTGACCGATCGGGTGTACGTATTGACCGGCGCCTCCCGCGGCCTGGGCTACGCGACCGCGGAGTGCCTCGTCGCCGACGGCGCCCGCGTGGTGCTCTCCGCCCGGGACGCCGACGCGGTGGCCGCCGCCGCGCAGCGCCTCGGCGGGCCGGAGCGGGCCGTCGGGCTGACCGCCGACCTCGCCGACCCGGAGACACCGGAGCGCCTGGTGGGGGCGGCCCGCGAGCACTTCGGGCGCCTCGACGGGGCGCTGGTCTCGGTGGGCGGACCGCCGCCGGGCAGCGCCGCGTCGGTCACCGACGAGCAGTGGCGCCGCTCCTTCGAGACGGTCTTCCTGGGCACCGTCCGCACGGTGCGTACGGTCGCCGCCGCCCTGGGCGAGGGCGACGGCGGCGCGATCGGGCTGGTCCTGTCGACCTCGGCCCGTTCGCCGGTGCCCGGCCTGGGCATCTCCAACGGCCTGCGGCCCGGCCTGGTCGGGATGGCCAAGGACGTCGCCGACGAGTACGGGCCCCGGGGCGTACGGATGGTCGGTCTGCTGCCCGGGCGGATCATGACCGACCGCAACGTCGAGCTGTTCGCCGCCACGGGCGACCCCGAGCGGGCCCGCGCGGAGGCCGAGGCGGGCATCCCGCTGCGCCGCATCGGCGCGCCGGCGGAGTTCGGCCGGGTGGCCGCGTTCGTGCTCTCCCCCGCCGCGAGCTACCTCACCGGGGTCACCGTGCCGGTCGACGGTGGCGCCCTGCGGAGCCTGTAGTGGTCCCGTCTCCCCACGGACCGGTCGGGGCCGGGGGCATCGGACGGGGTGGCCGCCCCGGACCGACACCCGGCCCCGGGGATGCCGCGCACCGCTATCCGCGGCCCACACGGGAGGAACTCGCCGCGGCGGCGGACCGCACGATTCCCGACCTCGTCGCGCCCGGGCTGGACGTGCTCTTCGTCGGGATCAACCCGGGACTGTGGTCGGCCGCGACCGGGTGGCACTTCGCGCGGCCCGGCAACCGGTTCTGGCCGGCGCTGCACCGGGGCGGCTTCACGCCCCGGCTGCTGCACCCCGCCGAGCAGGACGAGCTGCCCGGCCTCGGGCTGGGCATCACCAACATGGTCGCGCGGGCCAGCGCCCGGGCCGACGAGCTGACCGCCGCCGAACTGGTGGAGGGGGCGGAGATCCTCACCGGCAAGGTCGAGCGGTACCGCCCCCGGTGGGTCGCCGTGGTCGGGGTGACCGCGTACCGCATCGGGTTCGCCCGGCCGAAGGCGGCGTTCGGCCCGCAGCCGGAGCCGCTCGCCGGCGCCCGGCTCTGGGTGCTGCCCAACCCCAGCGGCCTGAACGCGCACTTCACCCCCGAGACCCTCGGCGCGGCGTTCGGCGAGCTGAAGGCGGCGGTCGCCGCCACCGGCTGAGACGTCAGTTGGCCGCGGCCGGCGGCATCGCCTCGTCGGCGACGTAGGACCGCAGCGGCAGACTCACCGGCTCGGGGCCGGTCGCGTCCACGTACGGGGTGGGCGAGTCGGCGACCGCGAACTGGGTGCGGTAGAGCTCGGCGTAGAGCCCGCCCACGGCGACCAACTCCTCGTGCCGGCCCCGCTCGACGATCCGACCGTCGTCGAGGACCAGGATCTGGTCGGCGTCGCGGACGGTGGAGAGCCGGTGCGCGATCACCAGCGCCGTACGCCCGGTCAGCGCCACCGACAGCGCCCGCTGCACCGCCGCCTCACTCTCCGAGTCGAGGTGCGCGGTCGCCTCGTCGAGGATCACGATCGACGGGGCCTTGAGCAGCAGCCGGGCAATGGCGATGCGCTGCTTCTCGCCGCCGGAGAAGCGGTAGCCGCGCTCGCCGACGGTGGTGTCCAGCCCGTCCGGCAGGGACCGCACCAGGTCGGCGACCTGCGCGCCGGCCAGCGCCGCCCAAATCTCGTCGTCGGTGGCGTCCGGCTTGGCGTAGCGCAGGTTGTCGGCGATGGTCTCGTGGAACAGGTGCGAATCCTGGGTCACCACGCCGATCTCGTCGCGCAGCGAGTCGAAGGTGGCGTCGCGGACGTCGACCCCGCCGACCAGCACCTGCCCGTCGGTGACGTCGTAGACCCGGGAGATCAGCATGGACAGCGTCGACTTGCCGGCGCCGGAGGGCCCGACCAGCGCCACCATCTGCCCCGGCTCGACGGCGAACGAGACGCCCTTGAGCACCGGCTCGTTGACCGTACGGTCCAGCGCGGCGACCTCCTCCAGCGAGGCCAGCGAGATCTCCGCGGCGCTGGGGTAGCGGAACCGCACGTCGCGGAACTCGACCCGGCCGCTGCCCCGGGGCACCGCGACGGCGTCGGGCTTCTCCTCGATGGCCGGCTTCAGGTCGAGCACCTCGAAGACCCGGTCGAAGGAGACCAGCGCGCTCATCACGTCCACCCGGACGTTGGACAGCGCGGTCAGCGGGCCGTAGAGGCGGGTGAGCAGCAACGCGAGGGTGACCACGGTGCCGGCGCTGACGTTGCCGGTGACCGCGAGCCAGCCGCCGAGGCCGTAGGTGAGCGCCTGGGCCAGCGAGGCGACCAGCAGCATCGCGACGAAGAATGTCCGCGAGTACATCGCGGACTGGATGCCGATGTCGCGGACCCGCTCGGCCCGCCCGGCGAACCGGCGCGCCTCCACCTCGGGCCGGCCGAAGAGCTTCACCAGCAGCGCTCCCGAAACGCCGAAGCGCTCGGTCATCGTCGCGTTCATCTTCGCGTCGAGGTTGTAGGACTCCCGGGTGATCTCGGCGAGCCGCTTGCCGACCCGGCGGGCCGGGATGATGAAGACCGGCAGCAGCACCAGCGACAGCGCCGTGATCTGCCAGGAGAGGGTGAACATCACGGCGGCGGTGAGCACCAACTGGATGACGTTGCTGACCACGCCGGACAGCGTCGACGTGAACGCCCGCTGGGCGCCGAGCACGTCGTTGTTGAGCCGGCTGACCAGAGCGCCGGTCTGGGTGCGGGTGAAGAACTGCAGCGGCATCCGCTGGACGTGGTCGTAGACCCGGGTGCGCAGGTCGAGGATGATGCCCTCGCCGATGCGGGCCGAATACCACCGCTGGGCCAGGGAGAGCAGGGCGTCGGCCACGGCGAGCACGGCGATGACCAGGGCCAGCCGCACCACCAGGTCGCCGGCCCCCGAGCCGCCCCGGCTGATCGCGTCGATCACGTCGCCGGCGAGCACCGGGGTGGCGACCCCGATGATCGCGGCCAGCACCACGGTCACCAGGAAGACGACGATGTCGCGGCGGTAGGGCCGCGCGAAGGCCACGATCCGGCGGGCCACGCCGCGCTTGAGCCGGTGCGTGGAGATCTCGTCGCGGCTGCGCATCGACCGGAGCATGCTCCAACCGGCCATGCCGCCACCGGACATCGGGTTGGACACGTTCACCTCCGGGTCGTCGGGTCGACCGCACCGTCAGGTCGATTCTCCCGACGACTCTGACAACCTCGGTCGTAACCCGGATCTTCCCGAACGGTCCTTACTATTCTCCCCGCCCGGCGAGATCGCGCAGTCGACGCGTCTGCGCCTCGCGCTCGGCCCGCTGCTGCTCGCCGGCGGACCGGCTGGCGGCGCCGGCCAGCAGCGCCTTGATCTCCACCACCGCGTCCCGGTTGTTGGCCAGCAGACCCGCCGTCAGGTCGCGCACCGCGGCGTCGAGGTCGACGTTCGGCACGACCAGGGTGGCCAGGCCGATCCGGTCCGCCTCGGCGGCGTCCATCCGCCGGCCGGTGGCGCAGATCTCCAGCGCCCGGGAGTAGCCGACGAGGTCGACCAGGCGCTTGGTGCCGGCGAGATCCGGCACCAGGCCGAGCGTCACCTCGGCCATGGAGAACTTCGCGTCCTCGGCGAGCACCCGCAGGTCACAGGCGAGCGCCAGCTGGAAGCCGGCGCCGATCGCGTGGCCCTGCACGGCGGCGACGGAGACGATGTCGGGCCGGTGCAACCAGGTGAAGCCGCCCTGCAACTCCGCGATGCGGTCCGCGCACTCCTGCTCGGGCAGGGTGGCGAGCTCGGCGAACGAGCCCGGCCCGGAGGCGCCGGCCACCGTCAGGTCGAGGCCGGCGGAGAACGCCCGCCCCTCGCCACGGACGACCACGACGCGGACGTCGCCGGGCAGGTCGCGCGCGAAGTCGCTCATCGCGCGCCACATCGCCGGGGTCTGGGCGTTGAGCACGTCGGGCCGACACAACGTGACCGTCGCGACCGGCCCTTCGCGTTCCAGCCGAACCCCGGTCGCCTCGGCGGTCACCGGACGACCCGGGGCGCGGTGCTGGTGGACGACGCTGGGGGGCGGGTCACGCCTTCTTGCGGCGCCGGGCGCCGCCGCGCTGCCGCAGCTGCACCCCGGACTCGGTGAGCACCCGGTGGATGAACCCGTAGGAACGGCCGGTCGAGGCCGCGAGCGCGCGGATGCTCTCACCCGAGGTGTACCGCTTTACCAGGTCCTTGGCGAGCGTCTGACGCTCGGCTCCGACGATCCGGCGACCCTTCTCAGTGCTGGTGGCTGTGCCAGTGGCTGCCATGCTGTGTCCTCACGTCCCAGACTGTGCGGTTCGGATACGGTCCCACCTATTAGACCGCCTCGAACGATCATGCGCCAGATATCAACTCTTCGCCAACCGACACGCTATGCGTTGTCATCTTCCCGATAGAGTGATACTCCCGACGGGGCCGGGGTCGACGCAGCGTGCCCGCGCGGGGGCGGCGGGCGCTCCGTACCCTGCCTGACGTGACGGACCTCCTCGACACGGCCGCTGGCGCGGCGGTGGTCTTCGCCGCCACCGACATCGACGACATCGTCGTCCTGACGCTGTTCTTCGTCGCCGCCCGCAGCACCGGCCGCCCCCGCACCTGGCAGATCGTGGCCGGGCAGTACCTGGGCATCGGCGCGCTGGCGCTGGCCAGCGCGGTGGTCGCGGCCGGGCTGCTGGTGGTGCCCGATCCGTGGACCGGGCTGCTCGGGCTGCTGCCGATCGCCCTCGGCGTGCACGCGCTGCTCGACCGGGAAGCCGACGAGGCCCCGGCGGTGGTGGGCTCCACGCTCGGGGTGGCCGGGGTGACGATCGCCAACGGCGCGGACAACATCGCCGTCTACGTGCCGGTGTTCCGCGCCCTCGGGCCGGCCGACAGCGCGGTGTTCCTGCTGGTCTTCGTGGTGCTCGTCGCGCTGTGGTGTGCGGCGGGCGCCTGGCTGGGGGGCCACCCACGGGTGACCGGTGTGGTCGAACGAGCCGGCCACTGGCTCGTCCCGGCCGTGTTCATCGCCATCGGCGTGGTCATCCTGGCCACCTCGAACGTCCTCCCCCACCTCCTGGCCCTCCTGCGCTGACCCCCTCGCCGCGAGCCGCGTTGATCATGAAGTTGTTGCGCTCCTCCCCGGCGTGTCGCGACAACAACTTCATGATCGACGCCGTGGGCCGGCGTCGGGCGGTGGGTGCGGTGGGTCAGGCCAGCTCGACGAGTTCGAGCAGGTCGTCGCTCCAGGCGTCCTCGTCGCCGTCGGGGAGCAGGATGGCGCGGTCCGGCTTGAGCGCCATGACCGCGCCGGGGTCGTGGGTGACCAGCACGATCGCGCCCGGGTAGCGGGCGATGGCGTCGAGCACCTGCTCCCGGCTGACCGGGTCGAGGTTGTTCGTCGGCTCGTCGAGCAGCAGCACGTTCGCCCCGGAGCAGACCAGGGTGGCCAGCGCCAGCCGGGTCTTCTCGCCACCGGAGAGCACCCCGGCCGGCTTGTCCACGTCGTCGCCGGAGAACAGGAACGCGCCGAGGATCTTCCGCAGGTCGGTGTCGGTCTGCTCGATGGCGGCGCTGCGCATGTGCTCCAGGACCGTGCGGTCCACGTCGAGCGTCTCGTGCTCCTGCGCGTAGTAGCCGAGCCGCAGGCCGTGGCCGGCGTGCACCTCGCCGGTGTCCGGCTCCAGCAGGCCGCCGAGCATCCGCAGCAGGGTGGTCTTGCCGGCGCCGTTGAGGCCGAGGATGGCCACCCGGGAGCCGCGGTCCACCGCCACGTTCACGTCGGTGAAGATCTCCAGCGAGCCGTACGACTTCGACAGGCCCGTCGCGGTGAGCGGGGTCTTGCCGCACGGGGCCGGGCTCGGGAAGCGCACCTTCGCCACCTTGTCGGCGACGCGTACCTCCTCCAGGCCGGCGATCAGCTTCTCGGCTCGCCGGGCCATGTTCTGCGCGGCGACGGTCTTGGTGGCCTTGGCCCGCATCTTGTCGGCCTGCGCCATCAGCGCGCCGGCCTTCTTCTCGGCGTTGGCCCGCTCCCGGCGGCGGCGCCGCTCGTCGGTCTCGCGGGCCTCCAGGTACGCCTTCCAGCCGAGGTTGTAGACGTCGACCACCGAGCGGGTGGCGTCGAGGAACCAGACCTTGTTGACCACCGACTCCAGCAGCGAGCCGTCGTGGGAGATCACGATCAGGCCGCCCTTGTGGTTGGCGAGGAAGCCGCGCAGCCAGGTGATCGAGTCGGCGTCGAGGTGGTTGGTCGGCTCGTCGAGCAGCAGGATGCCGCCGCCGTTCTCGCCGGCGTCCCGGAACAGGATCCGGGCCAGCTCGATGCGGCGGCGCTGGCCGCCGGAGAGGGTGCCGATGGTCTGGGCGAGCGCCCGGTCCGGCAGCCCGAGGTTGGCGCAGATCCGGGCGGCCTCGGCCTCGGCCGCGTACCCGCCGAGGGAGGCGAACTGGTCCTCCAGCGCGCCGTATCGGCGGACCAGCCGGTCGTCGGCGCCGTCGGCGAGCTTCGCCTCGATCTCCTTCATCTGGGCCATCAGCACGTCCAGGCCCCGGGCGGAGAGCACCCGGTCGCGGCCGGTGACCTCCAGGTCGCCGGTCCGCGGGTCCTGCGGGAGGTAGCCGATGGCGCTGCGCCGCTCGATCTGCCCGGCGTAGGGCTGACCCTCGCCGGCGAGCACCTTGAGCGTGGTGGTCTTGCCGGCGCCGTTGCGGCCGACCAGGCCGATCCGGTCACCCGGCTGCACCCGCAGCGTGGTGTCGGACAGCAGGATCCGGGCGCCGGCACGAAGCTCCAGGCCGGTGGCAGTGATCATGTCGGAGGACTCGCTCTCGGGGTCTGGAAGGGCTGACTCAGGGCACGCGAAAGCGCCGGCGGGCACGAGGCCCGTCGGCGCGGGGCGGTTCAGCCTTCGCAGAGCAGCACGTGGCAAGTGTACCGGGCGCCGCCCGACCGCCCCGCCGGATTACCGACCAAGATCATCGGGTACCGAAACGCCGTCCGGACCCGGTCCGGTACCGCAACCACGAAAACGGATCAAAACGGTGATCGGGGTAGAGATGGAGCTGAACGAGAACGCGCGGATCGACACCAGCCAGGTGGACGACCGGCGAGGATCCGGCGGGGGCGGCGGGCTGGGCGGCATTCCCATCCCGATCGGCGGCGGCCGGGGCGGCATCGTCGGCCTCGTCATCGCCGTGCTGGTGGCCCTCGTCGGCGGCGGCTTCGGCCTGAACGCCGCCACCAACGGCGGCGGAGACCCGCAGGGCGACAACACGTCGCTGGAGCAGAAGTGCTCGGCCGACGACGCGCTCCAGCAACTCGACTGCCGCAACGCGCTCTACGTCAACTCCATCCAGGCGTACTGGCAGAAGGCGCTGCCCGAGGCGTTCGGCGAGCAGTACCGCCCGTCCCGGACGGTGTTCTTCAGCCAGGGCGTCAACACCGCCTGCGGGCAGGCCGACTCCGGCGTCGGCCCGTTCTACTGCCCCGCCGACGACCTGGTCTACATCGACCTCACCTTCTACCGGGTGCTCGCCCAGCAGCTCGGGGCCTCCGGCGAATTCGCCCAGCCGTACGTGCTCGCCCACGAGTACGGCCACCACGTGCAGGACCTGCTCGGCACCGAAGCCCAGATGCGCCGCCAGCAGCAGCGCGACCCGGACAACGCCAACGCGCTCTCGGTCAAGCTGGAACTGCAGGCCGACTGCTACGCCGGCGCCTGGGCGAAGAACGCCACCGGCACCGCCGACTCCAGTGGCCAGAAGATCTTCACCAGCATCAGCGAGCAGGACATCCGGCAGGCCGTCGACACCGCCGAGAAGATCGGCGACGACGCCATCTCCGAGCGGGCGAACCGGCCGGTGAACCCCGACGAGTTCACCCACGGCTCGTCGCAGCAGCGCAAGGAGTGGTTCACCCGGGGCTACTCCACCGGCGACCCGAAGTCCTGCGACACCTTCAGCGGCAGCCTCTGACCGGCGAGCAGGAACGGTCCCGTGGGCGGCCGATGGGCGAGGGCCTGCTGGCCGCCGCCGCGTTCCGGGCCGGGTCAGGCCGGGTCGGGATCGCGGACCAGGATCCGGACCGCCCGGGCGGCCGCGATCGCGCCGACCAGCACGGCGTGCCGGGGCTCGGGCACGTCCAACAGCCGCTCCGCGCGCAGCGCCGCCAGCGGCGCGAGCCGCCGGTCGGCCAGCACGGTGTCCACCGCCCGCCGGTCGCCGCCGCAGACCAGCGCGCTCAGCGACGACACCTCCGGCAACAGCAGCCGTACGGCCAGCTCGGTCGCGTCGCCCAGCGCCGCCTTCGCCTGGTTGTCGCGCCGCCGGGCGAAGCGCTGCTGGGACCACCCCCCGGCGGCGGTGCGGCCCTGCACGTACCGGGTGTCCACCTTCGACACCGTCAGCTCCTCGCCCGCCGCGACGCCCACCGCCACCGCGCCCTTGCGAACCAGCAGCAGGCCGATCCGGCGGGGCATGGCCGCGGCGGCCACGAAGCCGGGCACGTCCGGGGCGGCCGGCGCGCCGGGCGGGGTGTGCAGCTCGGCGGTCGCGCCGTCCGGGGCGCCGAGCAGCAGGCCATACCCCTGGACGGTGGTGGCGGGCGCGCCGTGCCGGTCGGCGAAGCCCTCGACCCAGCGGGCGACGCGGCCCGGGGCCACCTCGACCCACCGACCGCCACCTACTGCCGGCCTGCCGACCACGGCAACCTCCCCTGTGCTGGTCGCGCCGAGACGCGGATGGAATCAGCCACGGAGCAGCCGCCACGTGGCCAGCGCGGTCTCGGCCGCCCCGGCCGGAGCCCGCGCCGCGGTCCAGTCGGCGATGACGCCCGTGAGGGCGCCGGCGAGATAGGCGGCGTGGACGTCCACCGGCACGTCGTCGACGCCGGGGGGACGCGCCCGCGCCTCGAAACTCCTCCGCAGTTCCGCGGCCAGCCGGTCCCGCAGGCCCGCAGCGAAGCGGGCGCTGCCGTGCGGGGACAGCATCCGACGGTAGAGGACCGCGTTGGCGGCGACGGTGTCGAAGAGGTCGCGCAGCGGCTGCGGCGCCTCGTCGCGCGGAGCGTCCAGCGGGCAGAGCGCCGCGGCGCGCGCCACCTGGGCGATCGCCTCCTCCATCGCGTCCGTGACGAGCGCGTCCAGGTCGGGAAAGTGGAGGTACGTGGTCGCGCGGTTGACCCCGGCCCGCTTGGCGACCTCGGCGATCGTGATGTCGCCCAGTTCCCGCTCGGCGGCCAGTTCCAGGACGGCGGCCCGGAGTCGGGCCCGCGTCCGTCGCGCCCGCGGATCGGAGGAGTTCACCGGGCTACTATACGACACCCGTCGCTTACACGACACGTGTCGTGTAACGTGTCGGGATGCGGATCGAGGTGTGGGCAGACGTCGTCTGCACGTGGGCGTACATCGGCAAGCGGCGGCTGGAACGGGCGCTGGCGTCCTGGGAGGGCGAACCGGTCGAGGTCGTCTGGCGGCCGTTCCGGATCGACCCCTCCGCCCCCGTCCCGGCCGAGCCCCTGGCGGACGCGCTGCGTGACCCGATGGTGGACGCCGCACTCCAGCGGTGCGCACCGGACCTGACGCCTGGCGAGAACCGGGAACGCGTCTCCCACATCGCGCTGGCCGAGGGCATCGGTCCGCGCTGGGGCGCCGGCTGGCGGGCCAACAGCCACGACGCCCACCGCCTGATCGCCCTCGCCCACTCCGCCGGCGGTACGCGACTGCAGGACGCGGTGGCGGAAGAGGTGCTGCGCGCGCACTTCGTCGACGCGCGGGACATCAGCCGCCCGGAGGTGCTGGCCGAGGTGGCCCGGAGGGCGGGCTTCCCCGAGGGGGACGCGCTGCTGGCCGACGGCGGCGGCGAGGCCGCCGTCCGGGAGTTGGTCCTGCGGGGCAGGGCCGCGGGCGTGGCGACGTCACCGACATTCGTCGCGAACGGGGTGGCACTGCGCGGCGCTCAGCCCCCGGAGGTGATCCACGACTTCCTGTCCGGGGCCGCACGGGTCAGCCCTCGACAACTACCCGAGGAGGTCGAACGCCTCCGCCACGCCGAGGCGCTGCTTGACCTGGGCGATCCCCTGGGTGCCCTCACCCTGCTCCAGCCCCTGCTCGACGCCCACGGTGACGACCCCGGCACCAGGCTGCTCGCCGCCCGGGCATACTTCCACTCCGCCCAGCTCACCCGGGCCCTGCGGATGCTGGAGCCGCTCGCGGCGGCGACGCCGGACGACTCGTACGTGCAGTTGCTGCTCGGGCGGACCCTTCAGCGACAGGGGGACGCCCGGCGCGCCGCCGTCCACCTGCGCCTGGCGGCGGCCATGTCCCCCGGCTACGCCGCCTGAGCCGGCTCGCCGACGGCGGTCCTCGCCGCCTGACGGGGGCGGCGCCGTCGTCTTGCGGCCTTCATCGGGGCAGCACCATGGCGATCGCCAGGGCCGCGATGAGCCCGCTGGAGACCAACGCCGTGACGCGCCGACCGCGTGGCCCGGCCAGCGCCCGCCCGACGAGGGTGCCCCCACCGGCGATCAGCAACTGCCAGCTGGCCGAGGCGACGAAGGCCCCCGCCACGAAGAGCAGTGCCTCGGCCGCGCCCGGATCCGCGCCACCCTGCCGCCCGAGGACGAGGGCGGCGAAGTAGACCACCGTCGCCGGATTGAACAGGGTCAGCGCGAGCACGCCGGCGAAGGCCCGGGCCGGGGTGTCCAGGCCCCGGCGGGCCTCGGCGGGGACCGCCGGCGCGGTGCGGGGGCGCAGCGCACGCCAGGCGCCGTGGCCGGCGAGGGCGAGCAGCACGACGGCGGCGGCCAGCCGCAGCGGGCCCGCGACCGGGGCGACCAGGCCGGCGACCGCGGCCCCGCCGAGGGCCGCCACGGCGGCGTAGAGCCCGTCCGCGGCGGCCACGCCGAGCGCGGCGGCGGCGCCGACCCGGAACGACGTGCGGGCGCTGAGCCCGAGGATGAGGATCGCGATCGCACCGACCGGGACGGCGACGCCGTAGCCGGCGACCAGACCGGCCAGGAACGCGCCGGTCACGACGGCCGGCGGCGGGTCGAGGCGCGACAGGGCACCGGCCGCTGTCGCCGCACGGCGGTGGCCGCGGCAACGGGGAGGCTCAGCACCGGGTACGTCTCGATCACGGCCCCGATCCTGCTTCCCCACCCCCACCCGCCGCCACCCATTTCCCGGCACCTCGCAGCTGCGACGGGGGCCGGCCGTGGGTGTCAGGCCAGCCGGTGCGCCGCGACCGTGTTCGAGCAGTCGGCGATGGTGGTGGGCTCCGAGACGTTGAGGGCGTCCAACCGGGACCACCCGTTCACTCCCGTGGTGGTGTTACGGAGGAAGATCCAGAGCGCGTTGGTGTAGGTGGCGCAGTGGACGTCGATCCCGTGACTCGGGTAACCGAGCCCGCGACTGCCGCAGTCGATGTGCGGATAGGCCCGGATGTTGGTCCCGTTCCCGAACGAGATGGCACCCCCGCTGTACAGATCCGGGTGGGTGCCGTGCCCGCTGCAGTGCGCACTGGCCGGGCTGGCGGGCAGCAACGCCAGCGCCGAGCCACTCGCGACGAGCGCCAGCGCGGACGCGATGGAGAGCAACCGAGATCGCATGTTGCCGCCTCCTCCAGATAGATGGTGACAACTATCGATAGAGGATGTCACGCGGATCGCACCCCGGCGTCGGCTCCGCCGGAACGCGGCAGGGTGGAAGAGAAGGCCGTCCCCGCACGCGCCGGGGCCATCCGCGGCTGTAGGACACCCTCGCCGTCGTCGGCGAGCTGGCCGCCGTTGTCCGTCGCCAGGAACGCGTCGAGCGCGCCGCCCGGGAGGGGCAGCGCGCTCGACGGGGACCGACGCTGGGCCGGGTCAGACGTTGAAGCCGAGGGAGCGGAGCTGGTCGCGCCCCTCGTCGGTGATCTTGTCGGGGCCCCACGGCGGGAGCCACACCCAGTTGATCCGGATGTCGTCGACCAGCCCGCCGCCGGGGCCGGTGGTCAGCGCCTGGCGGGCCTGGTCCTCGATCACGTCGGTCAGCGGGCAGGCCGCCGACGTCAGCGTCATGTCCAGCGTGGCGACGTTGTCGTCGCCGACGTGCACGCCGTACACCAGGCCGAGGTCGACCACGTTGATGCCCAGCTCGGGGTCGACGACGTCCTTCATTGCCTCCTCGATGTCGGCGACGGCGGCCCGGGCACCCGCGGCCTTGCCGCCGTCACCCGCGGCCGGCGCGGCGGCGTCCGTGGCCGGCGTCGCCGTGCCCTCGGCCGCCGGCGTCGCCGCGGTGGCGGTGTCCTCGCTACTCATGCCTTAACCTCCGAAGGGCTCACGCCCACGCCGGCGCGTGCCGCGGCGTCCTTGAACGCCATCCACGGCAACAGCGCGCACTTCACCCGGGCGGGGTAGCGGGCGACGCCCGCGAACGCGACCCCGTCACCGAGCACGTCCTCGTCCGGCGTGACCTGACCACGGCCGGACATCAACTCCACGAACGCCTCGTGCACCCGGAACGCCTCACCCGCGCCCCGCCCGACCAGCAGCTCGTGCAACACACTCGCCGACGCCTGGCTGATCGAGCAGCCCATGCCGTCGTACGAGACGTCGTGCAGCACGTCGCCGTCGGTCGCCACCCGGACCGTGACCTCGTCGCCGCAGGTCGGGTTGACGTGGTGCGCCTCGGCGACCCGGTCCGTCGGGTCGCCCGCGTCCCGCAGGCCACGGCCGTGCGGGTGCTTGTAGTGGTCCAGGATGATCTCCTGGTAGAGCTGGTCGAGCTGCATCAGTCGAACACCTTCCGCGCCTGCTCCAGGCCCGCCACCAGGGCGTCGATCTCCTCGGTGGTGGTGTAGAGGTAGAACGAGGCCCGCGTCATGGCCGGCACGCCGAACCGGGTGCACACCGGCCGGGCACAGTGGTGGCCCACCCGCACCTGCACGCCGAGCGAGTCGAGCACCTGCCCGACGTCGTGCGGGTGGATGTCGCCGAGGGCGAACGAGATGGTGCCGCCCCGGCCCACCGGCACGGTCGGCCCGAAGATCCGCAGGCCGCGCACCGTGGCGAGGGCGTCCAGCGCGTACGCCGTCAGCTCCTTCTCGTGCCACTGGATGGCCCGCATCCCGATGCCGGTGAGGTAGTCGACGGCAGCGCCGAGCGCGACCGCCTCGGCGATCGGCGGGGTGCCCGCCTCGAACCGGGCCGGCGGCGCGGCGAACGTCGAGCGCGCCATCGACACCGTCTCGATCATCGACCCTCCGCCGAGCACCGGCGGCATCGCCGCCAGCAGCTCGGCCCGGCCCCAGAGCACCCCGATACCGGTCGGGCCACACATCTTGTGCCCGGTGAACACGACGAAGTCGGCGTCGTAGTCGACCACGTCCATCGGCATGTGCGGCACCGACTGGGAGCAGTCGAGCAGCAGCAGCGCCCCCACCTCGCGGACCCGCTCGGTGATCCGCGCGGTGGCGTTGACGGTGCCGAGGATGTTGGACATGTGCACCAGGGAGACGATCTTCGTCCGCTCGGTGACCAGGTCCGCCAGCCCCGACTCGTCCAGGCGCCCGTGGTCGGTGACCGGGAACCAGCGCAGCGTCGCGCCGGTCCGCTCGCAGAGCAGCTGCCACGGGACGATGTTCGAGTGGTGCTCCATCTCGGAGATCACCACCTCGTCACCGGGGCCGAGCCGGAACCGCGGGTCGGCGTCGGGCCGCAGCGAGGCGTTGGAGAAGGCGTACGCGACGATGTTGATCGCCTCGGTGGAGTTCTTGGTGAACACCACCTCGTCCACGCTCGGCGCGTTGACGAACGCGGCGACCTTCGCCCGCGCGCCCTCGTACGCCTCGGTGGCCTCCGTGCCCAGCGTGTGCACCGAGCGGGAGACGTTGGCGTTGTGCATCGCGTAGTGCTCGGCGAGCACGTCGAGCACCTGTCGCGGCTTGTGCGAGGTGTTGGCGCTGTCGAGATAGACCAGCCGGTGCCCGTTGACCTCCCGGTCCAGGATCGGGAAGTCGGCGCGCACCTTCGCCACGTCGTAACGCGGCACGTCGTCGTACTGCGGCATCCCCGGCGGGATCGCGATGGTAGTCATGTCGACCGGCCCACCCATTCTCCGAGAGGAATCAGACCCGCGCCGAACCGGCCCCGGCGACGTACCGCTCGTAGCCCTCTTCCTCGAGCTTGTCGGCCAACTCCGGGCCGCCCTGCTCGACGATCCGGCCGGCCACGAACACGTGCACGAAGTCCGGCTTGATGTAGCGCAGGATCCGGGTGTAGTGGGTGATCAGCAGCAGGCCGGTGTCGCCGGTGTCGCGGACCCGGTTCACCCCCTCGCTGACCACGCGCAGCGCGTCGACGTCGAGGCCGGAGTCGGTCTCGTCGAGGATGGCCATCTTCGGCTTGAGCAGCTCCAGCTGCACGATCTCGTGCCGCTTCTTCTCACCGCCGGAGAAGCCCTCGTTGACGTTGCGCTGGGCGAACGCCGGGTCCATCTGGAGGCGCTCCATGGCCCCGCGCAGCTCGCCGCCCCAGGTGCGCAGCTTCGGCGCCTCGCCGTCGATGGCGGTCTTGGCGGTACGCAGGAAGTTCGCCACCGAGACGCCGGGCACCTCGACCGGGTACTGCATGGCCAGGAAGAGGCCGGCGCGGGCCCGCTCGTCGACGGACATGGCCAGCACGTCCTCGCCGTCGAGGGTCACCGAGCCGCCGGTGATCTCGTACTTGGGGTGGCCGGCGATCGAGTAGGCCAGGGTGGACTTGCCGGAGCCGTTCGGCCCCATGATCGCGTGGGTCTCGCCCGAGCGGACGGTCAGGTCGACACCGGCCAGGATCGGCTTGAGCTCACCCTCGGGCAGCTTGACCGACACCTTCAGGTCGCGGATCTCCAGGGTGCTCATTATCGGGTCACTCCATTGCTCGGCGTGAGGCTGACGTAGATGTCGCCGTCGCGGACTTCGACGGGATAGACGGGAACGGGTTCGGTGGCGGGCAGCCCGGTCGGCGCGCCGGTCCTCAGGTCGAAACGGGAACCGTGCAGCCAACATTCCAGCGTGCAGCCGGAGACCTCCCCCTCGGAGAGGGCGACCGCGGCGTGCGAGCACTCGTCGTAGACGGCGTAGAAGGCGTCGTCCTCGCCGTGCACGATCGCGATCTGCGTGCCGTCGACGTCCGCGGCGATCGCGGTGCCCTTCGGCACGTCCTCGGTCGAGCAGATCTTGATCATCAGGCGCCGGCCTTGCTCAGCCGGGCCTCGATCGCGTCGCCGAGCCGCTCGCGCAGCTCCTCGACCGGGATCTTGTTGATCAGCTCGGCGAAGAAGCCGCGGACCACCAGGCGCCGCGCCTCGCCCTCCGGGATGCCCCGGGCCATCAGGTAGAACAGCTGCTCGTCGTCGAAGCGGCCGGTCGCGCTCGCGTGGCCGGCGCCGGCGATCTCGCCGGTCTCGATCTCCAGATTGGGTACGGAGTCCGCCCGCGCGCCGTCGGTCAGCAGCAGGTTCCGGTTGATCTCGTACGTTTCGGTGCCGGTCGCCTCGGCGCGGATCAGGACGTCGCCCACCCAGACGGTGCGCGCGCTCTCGCCCTGCAGGGCGCCGCGGTAGCCGACGTAGCTGCGGCAGTCCGGCACGCTGTGGTCGACCAGCTGGCGGTGCTCCAGGTGCTGCCCCGAGTCGGCGAAGTAGAGGCCGTACAGCTCGGCCTCGCCGCCCCGGTCGGTGTACTCCACCGAGGTGTACTGCCGGACCAGGTCGCCACCGAGGGAGACCTGGACGTGGACCACCCTGGCGTCCCGACCCAGCTTCACCTTCAGGTGCTGGGCCTGGACGGCGTCGTCGGCCCAGTCGGCGACGGTGACCAGGGTCAGCTTCGCCCCGTCGGCCACCGCCACCTCGACGTTGTCGGCCAGCGTGCCGGTGCCGACGTGCCGGAGCACGAGAACCGACTCGGAGAGCGCGCCGATCTCGATGAAGGTGTGAGCGAAGGCGAGCACGTCGGTCGGACCGCCGTGCACGGTGATGGTCACCGGCTCGGTCACCACCGCCTCCCGGGCGACCTGCACCAGCGTGCCCACGCCCGACTCGCCGTATGCGCGGGCGCTGACCCGGTCCACCGGGACCAGGACGCTGCCCCACCGCGGGTCGTCCTTCGCCAGCGAGCCGACCGTGACTCCCTCGGGGAGCTGCCCGTACTCAAGGGCGGGCCAGTGCGCCGACTCGTCGGAGACGGCACCGTCCAGCAGGCCGCGCAGGCGCTTGAGCGGGGTGAAGCGCCACTCCTCCTCCAGGCCGGTGAGGGCCGGGAAGTCGGCGACGTCGTACGAGCGGAGCGCCTGCGACTTGGTGCTGGGCGGCGCGGAAGCCTGGGTAGTCATCTCTTCCTTGGTCTGTTTCGCGACGACGGTGTGGTGAGCTGGGGCGGCGGGCCGGCGGACCGGCCCGCCCACGGCGGCGTCAGCCGACCGCGCCCTCCATCTGCAGCTCGATCAGGCGGTTGAGCTCCAGGGCGTACTCCATCGGGAGCTCCTTGGCGATCGGCTCGATGAAGCCGCGCACGATCATCGCCATCGCCTCGTCCTCGCTCAGGCCCCGGCTCATCAGGTAGAAGAGCTGGTCCTCGCTGACCTTGGAGACGGTGGCCTCGTGCCCCATCGACACGTCGTCCTCACGGATGTCGACGTACGGGTAGGTGTCGGAGCGGGAGATGGTGTCGACGAGCAGCGCGTCGCACTTGACCGTGCTGCGGCTGTTGGTCGAGCCCTCCAGCACCTGCACCAGGCCGCGGTACGAGGTGCGGCCGCCGCCCCGGGCGATCGACTTGGAGACGATGGTGGAGGAGGTGTGCGGCGCGGCGTGCACCATCTTGGCGCCGGCGTCCTGGTGCTGGCCCTCGCCGGCCATGGCCACCGAGAGCACCTCGCCCTTGGCGTGCTCGCCGGTCATGTAGACCGCCGGGTACTTCATGGTGACCTTGGAGCCGATGTTGCCGTCGATCCACTCCATGGTCGCGCCCTCGTGGCACACGGCGCGCTTGGTGACCAGGTTGTAGACGTTGTTCGACCAGTTCTGGATGGTCGTGTAGCGGCACCGGGCGTTCTTCTTGACGATGATCTCCACCACGGCGCTGTGCAGCGAGTCCGAGGAGTAGATCGGCGCGGTGCAGCCCTCGACGTAGTGCACGTACGCACCCTCGTCGACGATGATCAGCGTCCGCTCGAACTGACCCATGTTCTCGGTGTTGATCCGGAAGTAGGCCTGCAGCGGGATCTCCACGTGCACACCCTTCGGCACGTAGATGAACGAGCCGCCGGACCAGACGGAGGTGTTCAGCGCGGCGAACTTGTTGTCACCGACCGGGATGACGGTGCCGAAGTACTCCTTGAACAGGTCCTCGTGCTCCTTGAGGGCGGTGTCGGTGTCGAGGAAGACGACGCCCTGCTCCTCCAGGTCCTCACGGATCTTGTGGTAGACGACCTCGGACTCGTACTGCGCCGCGACACCCGCGATCAGCCGCTGCTTCTCCGCCTCGGGGATGCCCAGCTTGTCGTAGGTGTTCTTGATGTCCTCGGGCAGGTCCTCCCAGCTGGTGGCCTGCTTCTCCGTGGACCGGACGAAGTACTTGATGTTGTCGAAGTCGATCCCGGTGAGGTCGGCGCCCCAGGCCGGCATGGGCTTGCGGCCGAACAGCCGCAGGCCCTTCAGCCGCAGGTCGAGCATCCAGGCGGGCTCGTTCTTCTTGGCCGAGATGTCCCGCACCACCGCCTCGTTGAGGCCGCGCTGGGCGACCGCCCCGGCGACGTCGGGGTCGGCCCAGCCGTACTCGTAGCGACCCAGGGCGGCGAGCTGCTCTTCCTGGGTCAGGGGCTGGACGATCTGCTCGGTCATCTATCTGTCCTCACAGTGGTGACGGTGTTACCGGACATGCGCGGCTGGGTGGGGATGTGCGTGGTGCACACCCCGTCGCCGTGCGCGATGGTGGCCAGGCGCTGCACGTGGGTGCCGACCAGGCGGGAGATCACCGCGGTCTCGGCCTCGCACAGCTGGGGGAACTCGGCGGCCACGTGCGCCACCGGGCAGTGGTGCTGACAGAGTTGGCCGCCGGAGGCGATCGTGGACGCGTTGGCAGCGTAGCCCTCGGCGGTCAGCGCGCCCGCGAGCGCCTCGGCCCGCGCGAGGGGGTTGTCGCCGGCGTCCTCCATGGCGGCCCGGCAGCGGGCCTCCAGGGCGGCGACCTGGTCGGCGGCGAACGCCTCGACCGCCTCGGCGCCGCCGTTGCGCGCGATCCAGCGCAGCGCGGCGGTGGCCATGTTGTCGTAGTGGTGGGTGCCGCAGCGGACCCGGGCCGCGTCGGTCAGCAGGAACACCTTCGCCGGGCGGCCCCGGCCCCGGTGGCCGCGGACCGTCTGGTCGCGGGCGACCACGTCACCGTCGGCGAGCATCGCGTCGAGGTGGCGCCGGATCGCGGCCGGGCTGAGCCCGAGCGCCGAGCCGAGCTGCGCGGCGGTGGTCGCCCCCCGCTCCAGCAACAGGTGGGTGACCCGGTCCCGGGTGGAAAGGTCGCCGGCGGACACGGACTGACCGGCGGCCGGGGCGGCCGCCGGCTGGTGCCCGGAGAGCGCCGCCGCGTTTTTCACAACGCCCACGTTACGTAATTCGTCGGGGGGTCGCAAACCCGGGTCCCGGTGATCCGAACCACCGCGCCAGCGGAGTCGCACGAACCTCGATCACTACGGTGCGTAGGATTTGCGCCGTGACTCCATCCGTCCGGTTCCCGGTCTCCACCGCCCTGCTGCGCCGTCTCGCGCTCGCCTCGATCATCGCGAACGTGGGCATCGTCGTCACCGGCGGGGCGGTCCGGCTCACCCAGTCCGGCCTCGGCTGCCCCACCTGGCCCCGGTGCACGGACGAGTCGTACGTGGCAACCGCCGAGATGGGCATCAACGGGGCGATCGAGTTCGGCAACCGTCTGCTCACCTTCGCGGTCGGCGTCATCGCGCTGGCGGTGCTGGTGGCCGTGCTGCTGCAACGCCCCCGCCGCCGGGAGTTGCTCCCCCTCGCGGTCGCCGTGCTCTTCGGCATCCCGGCCCAGGCGGTCGTCGGCGGCATCACCGTGCTCACCGACCTCAACCCGTGGGTGGTGGGCCTGCACTTCCTCGCCTCGATGGCCGTGATCGCGGCCGCGTACGCGCTGTGGCGGCGGATCGGGGACCCGGTCGGCCCGGCGGTGGCCGTGGTGCCGGCGCCGCTGCGGACCCTGGCGGTGATCACCACCGTGGTCAGCGCGGCCGTGTTGGTGATCGGCACCTGGGTGACCGGCAGCGGGCCGCACGCGGGCGACCACGGCGCGGCCCGCAACGGCCTCGACCCGGAGTCGATCGCCCAGGTGCACGCCGACAGCGTCTTCCTGCTCATCGGCCTCTCCGTGGCGCTGGTCTTCGCGTTCCGCGCGGTCGGCGCGGCACGGGCCGCACGGGCCGCCCTGGTGCTGGTCGCGGTGGAGCTGGGTCAGGGTCTGATCGGCTTCGTGCAGTACTTCACCAACCTGCCCGCGCTGCTGGTGGGCGCGCACATGCTCGGCTCCTGCCTGGTCCTGCTGGCGACCCTCTCGGTCCAGTGGGCCACCCGCGAACGCCGTCCCGTCGCACCGACCCCGGACCCCTCCCCCGCCGAGGACGCCGTCCCCGTCGCCGCCTGACGGGCGTCAGGCGGCGCCCGACGGCGACCGACGGCGACCGACGGCGACATCCACCGACGGCGGGCGGGATGTGCCGCACCGCGCGGACCCTGACGGCCCGGGCGCCGGGCGGTCCGCAGCGTGGCGGCGCCCGGCGCCGGGTCAGCGTGGTGGGCGGCCCAGGTGGGTCAGGATCGCGCCGGCCAGGCGGTCGGCGGCGCCCTCGGCGTACCCGAGGAACAGCGACGGCTCGGTGAGTTCCAGCTCGACCAGGATCGAGGCGCCGTCCGGGCCCGGGATCAGGTCGACCCGGGCGTAGAGCAGCCGCTCCGGCCCGCCGGGCACCGCCGCGAGGGCCCGATCCGCCACCGCCAGCTGCTCCGGGGTGGCCGTCCGCGGCGTGATCTCCTCGGGCTTGTAGAGCCCCTCCACGCCCAGGTCCGGCCCGGTGAGCATGGGGCCCTTGCGGATCGCGTGACTGTACGCCAAGCCGTCCGGGCCGGCCAGGAAGAGCAGCGCCGTCTCACCGGCGGTGTCGACGGCGGCCAGGTACGGCTGGACCATGGTCACGCGGCCGGCCGCCGCGAGCCGCCGCACGTGCGCGACGGCCAGTTCCCGGTGCTCCGGATCGGCCAGGTCGTACCGGCCGGTGTCCTGGCTGCCCGCGCTGATCGACGGTTTGAGCACGTACTCGCCGGAGTCGGCGGGCGGCTGCCAGCTCTCCCCCGGCTCCACCCAGGTCGTGGGGACGGTCGGCACGCCCGCGGCGGAGAGCTCGGCGAGGTACCGCTTGTCGGTGTTCCAGCGGACCACGTCGGCCGGGTTGGCCAGGGCCGGGACGACGGTCGCCCAGGCGACGAACTCGTCGCGGCGGGGCATGTAGTCCCACGGCGAGCGGAGCACGGCCAGGTCGTAGCCGGCCCAGTCGGCGGTGGGGTCGTCCCAGACCACCGGTTCCGCGGTCACGCCGCGGCGCGCGAGCGGGTCGAGCACCAGCCGGTCGTCGGCTTCGAGGGCGGGCAGTTCGGCACAGGTGACGAGAGCGACCCGGGGTTCCCCCCGGGTCGACTGGTGGTGGTTGGTCAATTTATGTCAACGGGCCATCGAGCGCCGGGCCATCGACCGCCAGAGGTCGTTGCTCGGACGCATCTGGTCCATGAGTTCACGCTCCCAGGCGTTCTCGACGGTGACTCCCGCCTTCGCGCAGGCGTGCCGCGCGACGACGGTGTCGTCCGCGAACTGGTCGCCCCACACCCCGTCCTCGCCCACGAGAACGATGCGCGCGCCGCGCTTGCCGACGTACTCGATGACCGCCTTCGCCCCGCCGTGTCCGGCGGCGAACGACTTGATGCCCGCGACCAGGCCCTGGGGGGCCTGTTCGGCGGTCTGTTCGGCCGTCAGCGTCGTATCGGAACCATCTGCCATGACGCGAAGCGTAAGCAGACTTCCATCCGGGCGGGCGAGAACCATGAAGCTTTTGTGATGCCAATTACCTGTAGGTTTAAGGAGGGCCACAGGTGAATCGCCCGATTTTATCCGGACTTATCACCGCAAAGCTCCGCCGCAAACCCGGCCCGCCTGGGGCATGCCGAACCGTTCGGACCGATACCCACGCTGTCACGGATGTAACAAGAAACCCGGACAAGGCATACACGATGCTGACTTACCGCACAACGTGCCCACACCCGGCGCGCCGCCAGCGAACGCACTCGCCGGCGGGGGTGCGCGATAACCGCCCGGGGTCAGATCAGCGCGTCGAGCGCGACGGCGGCGAAGAGGATCGTCAGGTAGGTCGTCGACCAGTGGAACAGCCGCATCGGCTTGACGGCCTGGCCCCGCGAGACCCGACGGGCCAGCCGGTGCGCCTCCACCAGGAAGATGCCGCCGACCACCAGGGTGGGCACGCCGTAGATCGCGCTCATCCCCAGCGGCCACACCGCCAGCGAGGAGGCCACGGTGAGCCACGCGAAAATGATGATCTCGGCGTTGACCCGGCGGGCGGAGGCCACCACCGGCAGCATCGGGATGCCGGCCCGGGCGTAGTCGTCCTTGTACTTCATCGCCAGCGGGTAGAAGTGCGGCATCTGCCAGAAGAAGACCACCGCGAACAGCGCCCACGCGGCGGGCGCCAACGACCCGGTCACCGCCGCCCAGCCGATCAGCACCGGCGCCGCCCCGCAGGCGCCGCCCCAGAACGTGTTAGCCGTCGTGGTGCGCTTGAGCCACAGGGTGTAGACGAGGTCGTAGTAGGCGATCGCGGCCAGGGTGAGACCGGCGGCCAGCAGGTTGGTGAAGGCCGCCATCAGCGCGACCGACACCACCGCCAGCACCAGCCCGAAGATCAGCGCGTTGCGCGGCGACACGGTGTGCGCCGGCAGCGGGCGGCGCTTGGTGCGCCGCATCAGCTCGTCGATGTCCCGGTCGATGTAGCAGTTGATGACGCTGGCCGCGCCCGCGGCGAGCGAGCCGCCGACCAGCACCACGGCCATCAGCCAGAGCGACGGCATGCCGCCGTCCGCGAGCATCATCGCCGGCACGGTGGTGACCAGGAGCAGCTCCACGATCCGCGGCTTGGTCAGCGTCACGTACGCCGAGACCACCGCGCGGACGTCCCGGCGACCGACCCCCGGGGCCTCCGCCGCCGCGCGCACCGGTGGCTTCCCGGCAGAGTTGCTGACGGGGCGCTCGGTGATCATGCTCACGGATTGCCACCTTCCGGCGTCGGCAGGGGAGGTCGGATCGGTCTGACCCGACTCGGGCCACACACCGCACCACAGACTACGCGCTGTCGTTTTGGCTGCCCGGGCGACCCGACAACGGTGCGGGCCGTCACACCCCCGATCGAACCACCGATCCTCCCGGACGCGCACAGACCTGCATGCAGAGATCCCCGGGCGGACGTTTAGGACCGCTCGATAGGGTCATCGCTGAGGGTTCCGCCCATCTGCCGAGGAGCACAACCATCGTGGCTGCCAACCGACCCGAGCACCCCGCACTGAACTGGTCCGACCTCGACCGCCGGGCCGTCGACACCGTCCGCGTGCTGGCCATGGACGCCGTGGAGAAATCCGGCAACGGCCACCCGGGCACCGCGATGAGCCTCGCGCCCGCGGCCTACCTGCTCTTCAACCGGGTCATGCGGCACAACCCGGCCGACCCGAACTGGCCCGGCCGGGACCGGTTCGTGCTCTCGGCGGGCCACTCCAGCCTCACCCTCTACATCCAGCTCTTCCTCGCCGGCTACCCGCTCAGCCTCGACGACCTCAAGTCGCTGCGGCAGTGGGGCTCGCTCACCCCGGGCCACCCCGAGCACGGCCACACCCCGGGCGTCGAGACCACCACCGGCCCGCTCGGCCAGGGCCTCGGCAACGCGGTCGGGATGGCGATGGCCGCCCGCCGCGAGCGTGGTCTGTTCGACCCGGAGGGCGAGCCGGGCGCGTCGGTCTTCGACCACGACATCTGGTGCATCGCCTCCGACGGCGACATCGAGGAGGGCATCACCCACGAGGCCAGCGCGCTCGCCGGGCACCAGCAGCTCGGCAACCTCACGGTGATCTACGACGACAACGAGATCTCCATCGAGGACGACACCCGGATCGCCATGAGCGAGGACGTCGCGGCCCGCTACGAGGCGTACGGCTGGCACGTGCAGACGGTCGACTGGCGCACCGGCGACGCCGACCAGGGCGACTACCACGAGGACGTGGAAGCCCTCTACCAGGCGCTGCTGGCGGCGAAGGCCGAAACCGGCCGCCCCTCCTTCATCGCGCTGCGCACCATCATCGGCTGGCCCGCGCCCAACAAGAAGAACACCGGCAAGATCCACGGCTCCGCGCTCGGCGGCGACGAGGTGGCCGCCACCAAGCAGATCCTCGGCTTCGACCCGGCGCAGTCCTTCGAGGTCGACGAGAAGGTGCTCGCGCACGCCCGCCTGGTGATGGAGCGGGGCGCCCGCGCCCAGCAGGAGTGGACCGCGGCGTTCGACGGATGGTCGAAGACCAACCCGGAGCGCCGGGCGCTCTACGACCGGATGGCCGGCCGCGTGCTGCCGGACGGCTGGGCCGAGGCCCTGCCCGAGTTCCCGGCCGACGCCAAGGGCATCGCCACCCGGGCCGCCTCCGGCAAGGTCCTGGAGGCGCTCGCCCCGGTGCTGCCCGAGCTGTGGGGCGGCTCGGCCGACCTGGCCGATAGCAACAACACCACCATGAAGGGCGAGCCCTCCTTCATCCCGGCCGCCTGGGCCACCAAGGAGTTCCCGGGCCACGAGTACGGCCGCACGCTGCACTTCGGCATCCGCGAGCACGCCATGGGCGCGATCCTCAACGGCATCGCCCTGCACGGCGGCACCCGCCCGTACGGCGGCACCTTCCTGGTGTTCAGCGACTACATGCGCCCCTCCGTGCGGCTCGCCGCGCTGATGAAGCTGCCGGTGGTCTACGTCTGGACGCACGACTCGATCGGCCTCGGCGAGGACGGCCCCACGCACCAGCCGGTGGAGCACCTGACCGCGCTGCGCGCCATCCCCGGCCTGGACGTGGTCCGCCCGGCCGACGCCAACGAGACCGCCTGGGCCTGGCGGTGCGCGCTGGAGCACACCGACCGGCCGACCGCGCTGGCGCTCAGCCGCCAGGCGCTGCCGACCTTCGACCGGTCGGCGCTGGCCGGCGCCGAGGGCGTGGCGAAGGGCGGCTACGTACTCGCCGAGGCGTCCACCGGCAAGCCGCAGGTGATCCTCGTCGGCACCGGTTCCGAGGTGCGGCTCTGCCTGACCGCGCGGGAGCGGCTGGAGGCCGACGGCACCCCCACCCGGGTCGTCTCGATGCCCTGCCAGGAGTGGTTCGCCGAGCAGGACGAGGCGTACCGGGAGTCGGTGCTGCCACGCGGGGTAAAGGCACGGGTGAGCGTGGAGGCGGGCATCGCCATGTCCTGGCGGCACCTCGTCGGCGACTGCGGCGAGAGCGTCAGCCTGGAGCACTACGGCGCCAGCGCCCCGCACTCCATGCTCTTCGAACAGTTCGGGTTCACCCCCGACCGGATCGTGGCCGCCGCGCACGCGGCGCTCACCCGGGTGGGCGACATCACCGGTTTCACGACCGGCAACTGAGGGGAGCGTGGACGGCATGACGAAGGACAGGCTGGGCGAGCTCAGCGCCGCGGGTGTGGCGATCTGGCTCGACGATCTCTCCCGGACGCGACTCAGCTCCGGCGGGCTGGACCAGTTGCGCCGCGAGAAGCACCTGGTCGGGGTGACCTCCAACCCGACCATCTTCGCGAAGGCGCTGAGCGACGCGGACGAGTACGACTGGCAACTGAAGGACCTCGCCATCCGTGGGGTGGACGTCGAGGAGGCCGTCCGCATGCTCACCACGTACGACGTGCGGTGGGCCTGTGACGTGATGCGGCCGGCGTACGACGCGACCGCGGGGGTGGACGGCCGGGTCTCCATCGAGGTGGACCCGCGGCTGGCCCACGAGACCGAGAAGACCGTCGCCGAGGCCGGGGCGCTGTGGTGGCTGATCGACCGCCCCAACCTCTTCATCAAGATCCCGGCCACCGAGGCGGGCCTGCCGGCGATCACCGCCACCCTGGCCCAGGGGATCAGCGTCAACGTCACGCTGATCTTCGGGCTGGACCGCTACTCCCAGGTGATGGACGCGTTCCTGGCCGGCCTGGAGCAGGCGAAGGCGAACGGCCACGACCTGTCCAAGATCGGGTCCGTGGCGTCGTTCTTCGTCTCCCGCGTCGACACCGAGGTCGACAAGCGGCTGGAGAAGCTCGGCTCCGCCGAGGCCAAGGCGCTGCGCGGCAAGGCCGCCATCGCCAACGCCAAGCTGGCGTACGAGCGCTACGGCACGGTCTTCTCCTCCGACCGCTGGCAGGCCCTCGCCGACGCCGGCGCACACCCGCAGCGGCCGCTGTGGGCGTCCACCTCCACCAAGAACCCGGACTACCGGGACGTCATCTACGTGGAGGAGTTGGTCGCGCCCGGCACCGTCAACACCATGCCGGAGCCGGTCATCCACGCGTACGCCGACCACGGCGAGACCCGCGGCGACACCATCACCGGCTCGTACGACGAGGCCCGCAAGGTCTTCGCGGACCTGGAGTCGGTCGGGGTCGACATGGCCGACGTGATCGCCACCCTGGAGCGCGAGGGCGTGGAGAAGTTCGAGGCCAGCTGGCTGGAGCTGCTCGACGGCGTGCGCAAGTCGCTGGCCGCCGCGGGCAAGGGCGCCGGCCACCCGGGCGACGCCGCGAAGGGCAACGCGCGGGCCGCGCAGCAGGCGGGAGGCAACGCGTGAGCGAGCGAACCATCAGGCACAGCAGCGTGGCGCCTCGCGCCGCCGCCGAGCGGAGCGAGGTGGCGGCGTGAGCGATTTGCTCGCCGGGCCGGTCGAGGCGGCCGCCGGGCTCGCCGTGCACGGGGCCGACACCGTCGACAAGTCGGCCCCCGCCTCCACCCGCGACGCGCTGCTCCGGGCCGGCGTGCCGGGCAGGCTGGCGGAGAAGGACCCGACCCTGTGGGGCCCGGACGCCGAGGCCGAGGCGAAGATCCGCCTCGGCTGGGTGGACACCCATCAGCGCAGCCGCGAGCTGCTCCCCCAGCTCGCCGAGCTGACGGCGGAGCTGGCCGACCTGGACCACGTGGTGCTCGCCGGCATGGGCGGCTCGTCGCTGGCCCCGGAGGTCATCGCGCGCACCCTCGGCAAGCAGCTGACCGTGCTCGACACCACCGACCCGGGGCAGGTCCGGGCGGCGCTGGCCGACCGGCTGGAGCGCACCGTGGTCGTGGTGGCCAGCAAGTCGGGCTCGACGGTGGAGACCGACAGCCACCGCCGGGCCTACTGGCAGGCGTTCCTGGACGCCGGGATGACCGAGGCGGAGGCCGGCCGGCACTTCGTCATCGTCACCGACCCCGGTTCGCCGCTGGAGGCCACCGCCGCCGAGATGGGCGCCTTCACCGTGCTGGCCGACCCGAACGTGGGCGGCCGCTACTCGGCGCTGACCGCGTTCGGGCTGGTCCCGTCGGCGCTGGCCGGCGTCGAGGTGGCCGAACTGCTCGACGAGGCGGACGCGCTGTCCCGGTCGCTGGGCGGCGACCGGGACAACCCGGGCCTGGCCCTGGGCGCCGCCCTCGGGGCGGCGGCCACCATGGGCCGGGACAAGGTCGCCCTGGTCTCCGACGGCACCGGCATCGACGGCCTCGGCGACTGGGCGGAGCAGCTCATCGCCGAGTCCACCGGCAAGTCCGGCATCGGCATCCTCCCGGTCGTCGTGGAGTCCCCGGAGAGCCCCGGCGCCGGCGGCGCCGACGTGCTCACCGTGACCTACGGCGGCGCGCTGGCCACCGGAGCCGTCCCGGGCGGCGGCACCGGCCCGGACGTGGCGGTCAACGGCCCGCTCGGCGCGCAGTTCCTGGCCTGGGAGTACGCCACCGCGATCGCCGGTGTGGTGCTCGGCATCGACCCGTTCAACCAGCCCAACGTCACCGAGTCCAAGGAGAACACCAACAAGATCCTCGCCTCGGGTCCGCCGGCGGAGACGCCGTCGTTCACCGAGGGCGCGATCGAGGTGTACGCGCCGCAGGGCGCCCCGGGCGACCTGGCCGGCGTGCTCCGCTGGCTGGTCGACGGGCTGGGCGGCGACGGTTACCTCGCGGTGATGGCGTACCTCGACCGGTTCGCCGACGCCGACGCGGCCCGGCTGCGGCCGCTGCTGGCCGGGGCCTCCGGCCGGCCGGTCACCTTCGGCTGGGGGCCGCGGTTCCTGCACTCCACCGGCCAGTACCACAAGGGCGGCCCGCAGGTCGGCAGCTACCTCCAGCTCACCGGCGCGGTCGCCGACGACCTGCCGGTGCCCGGCAAGCCGTACACCTTCGGGGAGCTGCAGGCGGCGCAGGCCGCCGGCGACCGGCAGGCCCTGGCCGGGCGGGAGCGCCCCCTGGTGCGGCTGCACCTGACCGACCGGTCCGCGGGCGTGGCCCAGCTGCTCGATGCGGTCGGGTTGCTGCGGGCGTGACGATGAGGACCATGGACGATGCCGAGCGAGGAGGCGGCGTGAACCCGCTGCGCGACCCGCAGGACCGCCGGCTGCCGAGGATCCCGGAGCCGTGCGCCCTGGTGATCTTCGGCGTCACCGGCGACCTGGCCCGCAAGAAACTCCTTCCGGCGGTGTACGACCTGGCGAACCGGGGGCTGCTGCCCCCGGGCTTCGTCGTCCTGGGTTTCGCCCGTCGGGACTGGGGCGACGGCGACTTCGAGTCACTGGCCCACGAGGCCGCCAAGAAGCACGCCCGCACCCCCTGGCGGGAGGAGGTGTGGGCGCGGCTGGTCGGCAACATCAAGTTCGTGGGCGGCTCGTTCGACGACGACGCCGCGTTCGACCACCTCGCCGCCACCCTCGACGAGCTGCGCCGGACGCACGGCATCCCGGGCAACGCCGCCTTCTACTTCTCCATCCCCCCGGCGGCGTTCCCCGTGGTGCTCAAGCAGCTGGCCCGCACGGGGATGGCCGACAACGCCAAGTCCGGCGGCTGGCGCCGGGTGGTGGTGGAGAAGCCGTTCGGGCACGATCTGCCCTCGGCGAAGGCGCTCAACGACCTGGTCGACGACGTCTTCACCCGCAAGGACGTCTTCCGCATCGACCACTACCTGGGCAAGGAGACCGTCCAGAACATCCTCGCCCTGCGGTTCGCCAACAACCTGTTCGAGCCGCTGTGGAACTCCAAGTACGTCGACTCGGTGCAGATCACCATGGCCGAGGACGTCGGCATCGGCACCCGCGCCGGCTTCTACGATTCGGCCGGCGCGGCCCGGGACGTGCTCCAGAACCACCTGCTCCAACTGCTGGCGCTGGTGGCGATGGAGGAGCCGACGAGCTTCGACGCGGACGAGATCCGCACCGAGAAGCTCAAGGTGCTGCGGGCGATCACCCTGCCCAAGGACATCGCGGAGGGCACCGTCCGCGGCCAGTACCTGCCCGGCTGGGTGGGCGGCCAGCGCGCGGTCGGCTACCTGGAGGAGGAGGGCGTCCCGGAGGACTCGACCACCGAGACGTACGTGGCGGTCCGGCTCGGCATCCAGAACCGCCGCTGGGCGGAGGTGCCGTTCTACATCCGGGCCGGCAAACGGCTGCCGCGCCGCGTCACCGAGGTCGCCATCATGTTCAAGAAGGCGCCGCACCTGCCGTTCAACGCCGCCGACATGGAGTCGCTGGGCAACAACCAACTCGTCATCCGGGTGCAGCCCGACGAGGGCGTGGTGCTCAAGTTCGGCTCGAAGGTGCCCGGCACCACGATGGAGGTCCGCGACATCGCGATGGACTTCCAGTACGGCGAGGCGTTCACCGAGTCCAGCCCCGAGGCGTACGAGCGGCTGGTGCTGGACGTGCTCATCGGTGACCGCACCCTCTTCCCGGACGCCGCCGAGGTCGAGCAGAGCTGGCAGGTGGTGGACCCGCTGGAGCACGCGTGGGCGGGCACGAAGCCGGAGCCGTACCGGGCCGGTGAGTGGGGGCCCCGCGCCGCCGACGAGATGCTGGCCCGCGAGGGTCGGGCCTGGCGCAGAGCGTGAGCAAGCCCAGCGAGTCAACCAGGAGGCTCCAGTGATCGGCCTGTGGGACACCACCGGCAACGAGGTGGTCAAGGCGCTCGCCGCCGAACGGCGCAGCGCCGGCGGGGTGGCCAGCGGCATGGCGCTCACCCTGATCGTGGTGGTGGACGAGAAACGGGTCCGCGAGGCGGAGGCGGCGGCCACGATAGCGGCCGCCGCCCACCCCTGCCGGCTGGTGGTGGTGGTCCGCTCCGACGTCGAGCGGGAGCGCAACCGCCTCGACGCGGAGATCGTCGTCGGCGGTCGGCTCGGCCCCTGCGAGGCGGTGGTCACCCGGATGTACGGGCGGCTCGCCCTGCACGCCGAGTCGGTGGTGATGCCGCTGCTGGTGCCGGACGTGCCGGTGGTGACGTGGTGGCACGGCGAGCCGCCGGCCGAGATCGCCACCGACTTCCTCGGCGTCGTGGCCGACCGGCGGATCACCGACGCCGCGCAAGCCGCCGACCCGATCGAGGCGCTGCGCCAGCGGGCCCGGGACTACGCGCCGGGCGACACCGACCTGGCGTGGACCCGGATCACCCCGTGGCGCACGCTGGTGGCCGGGGCGTTCGACACCACCCAGGCGCGGGTGACCGAGGCGACCGTGGTCGCCCCGGCCTCCGACCCCACCGCCGCGCTGATGCGGGGCTGGCTGGCCGCCCGGCTCGGCATCGACCCGGTGTGGCAGCGCACCGACGAATTCCCCCGCATGCGGGAGGTGCAGCTGCGCTGCGCCAACGGCGACGAGCTGACGCTGACCCGGGAGGACAGCGTGGCGACGTTCCGGCGTACCGGCCAGGAGGACCGGCACCTGCCGCTCGTCCGCCGGCCGCTCGGCGACGAGCTGGCCGAGGAGCTTCGCCGGCTCGACGCCGACCAGGTGTACGCGGAGGCGCTGGGCACCACGGCCGGCCTGACCGGCCTGGACCAGCGCCCGGCGCAGCGGGTGCACGTCTGGAAGGACCCGGCCACCGCGCAGCGGGCCGAGGCGGGGGTGACCGCGCACGCGGGAACGAGCGCCCAGCACTGAGCGCCCGACTGCCGGGCGCACGAGGAACACCGACCGCGCGGCGGCCGGAGAAACGAAGGCACATCAGATGAGTGAGGCGAGTGTCGCCGTCCACGCCGACGCCGACCTGCTGGCCCAGGCGGTGGCCGCCCGGTTGGTGGTCAAGCTGCTCGACGCGCAGGCCGAGCGGGGCCAGGCGTCGGTGGTGCTGACCGGCGGGCGGATAGCCGCGGCGGTGTACCGGGCGGTGGCGGCGCTGCCGGCCCGCGACGCCGTGGAATGGTCCCGGGTGGACGTCTGGTGGGGCGACGAGCGGTTCCTGCCCGCCGGCGACCCGGAGCGCAACGAGACGCAGGCCCGGGCGGCCCTGCTGGACGTGGTGCCGCTGGACCCGGCCCGGGTCCACCCGATGCCCGCCTCCGACGGGCCGGCCGGGCCGGATCCGGAGGAGGCGGCTGCCCGCTACGCCGAGGAGTTGGCCCGGGCGGCGCGTCCCGGCCACGCCGCGCTCCCCCACTTCGACGTGCTGATGCTGGGCGTCGGCGAGGACGGGCACGTGGCGTCGGTGTTCCCGGAGCACCCGGTGCACCACGACACCCGGCCGGTCAACGCCGTCCGGGGCAGCCCGAAGCCCCCGCCGGTGCGGACCACCCTGACCCTCCCGGCGATCAACACCGCCGAGGAGGTCTGGTTGGTGGCCAGCGGCGCCGACAAGGCCCGGGCGGTCGGCATGGCGCTGGCCGGGGCGGGGCCGGTGCAACTCCCGGCGGCCGGCGTGCAGGGTACGGGTCGTACGCTCTGGCTGCTGGACCGGGCAGCGGCGGCCGACGTGCCGACCCGCCTGCGCAGCCTGCGCTGATCGTGTAAGGAAGGGCCCCTTGTTAACGCTATGCGTTAACAAGGGGCCCTTCCTTACAGCGCGGCGGTACGGCCGCGGCGGCGGCGCAGGTCGGCGAGGGCCTCGGCGAGGATTGCCGCGCCCTCCTCGGCGGTGCGCCGCTCCTTCACGTACGCCAGGTGGGTCTTGTAGGGCTCCGGCCGGGCCCGGCCCGGCGGGTTCTGCGCGTCCTGCCCGGCGGGGAGGCCGCACCGCGGGCAGTCCCACACCTCAGGGACCTCGGCGTCGGCGGCGATGCGGATCTCGGTGTGGTGGTCGTTGCGGCACCAGTAGGTGACCGCCCGGCACGGGACGGGCTGGTAGCGCTCGGCGGTGGACCCGATGCGGGTGCCCCGGATGACGTTGCCACTCGACACGGCTGCTCGCTCCTGTCGTCGGGAGGGGTACCGCCGCGGAGGGGGCGGCGGGCGACGCGGTGCAGCGGGTGAAACGGACTGCGCGCGGCCCGTCAGTGACGGACCGCGCGCAGATTGTACGACTTGACGGCGCTCAGACGACGCCGCTGGCCGTCTGGAGGCGCAGCCAGAGCCCGAGCCCGACGATGCAGGCGAACCAGACGATGCCCACCAGGACGGTGTAGCGGTCCAGGTTCTTCTCCGCCACCGACGAACCGGCGAGGCTGGAGCTGACGCCGCCACCGAACATGCTCGACAACCCGCCGCCCTTACCGCGGTGCAGCAGGATCAGCATGGTCAGCAGGATGCTCGTGATGACCAGCAACACGATCAACGTGTATGCGAACCAGATCGGCATGGCTGGGGTCAGTCCTCTCGTTACGATCCTCGCCCGGGCAGATCGGGCACGGTGGCACCGACCGACGGACGGGCGGAGTCAAGGATAGCGAGCGATCAGCGGGCGATGTGCTCCGGGAACCGGCAGATCTTCGCGAACTCCTCGGCGTCCAGGCTCGCACCGCCCACCAACGCCCCGTCGACGTCCGGCTTGGCCATGATCGCCGCGACGTTGGAGGACTTGACGGAGCCGCCGTAGAGGACCCGGACCTGGTCGGCGGCGTCCTGGCCGAAGGACTCGGCCAGCCGCTGGCGGACCGCCTCGCACACCTCCTGCGCGTCCTCCGGGGTGGCCGTCTTGCCCGTGCCGATCGCCCAGACCGGCTCGTACGCCACCACGACCTTCGCCACCTGCTCGGCGGTCAGCCCCTTCAGGGCGCCGTCGAGCTGGTCGCTGCAGTGCGCCACGTGGGTGCCCCGGTCCCGGACGTCGAGCCCCTCCCCGACGCAGAGGATCGGGGTGAGCCCGTGGGTCAGCGCCGCCTGCACCTTGGCGTTGACGATCGCGTCGTCCTCGTTGTGGTAGGCGCGCCGCTCCGAGTGCCCGACCACCACGTACGTGCAGCCCAGCTTGGCCAGCATCGGGCCGGAGATGTCGCCGGTGTAGGCCCCCGACGCGTGCGGCGACAGGTCCTGCGCGCCGTAGCCGAGCAGCAGCTTGTCGCCGTCGACGGCGGTCTGCACCGTACGCAGGTCGGTGAACGGCGGCAGCACCACCGTCTCCACGTCGGTGAGCTGCTTCTCGGTCAGGCTGGCCGCCAGCTTCTGCACCAGCAGGTTGGCCTCGAGGTGGTTGAGGTTCATCTTCCAGTTGCCGGCCATCAGGGGCCGGCGGGTGGCGCTCGCCATCAGTTCTCCAGAGCCGCGATGCCGGGGAGGGTCTTGCCCTCCAGGTATTCCAAAGAGGCGCCACCGCCGGTGGAGATGTGCCCGAAAGCGGACTCGTCCAGCCCCAGCGCGCGGACCGCCGCCGCCGAGTCACCGCCACCGACCACAGTGAACGCGTCGGCCTTCGCGATCGCCTCGGCGACCCCGCGCGTGCCGTGGGCGAACGCCGGCATCTCGAACACGCCCATCGGGCCGTTCCAGAAGATCGTCCGCGCGCCCTTGAGGGCGGCGGCGAACCCGGCGACCGTCTCCGGCCCGATGTCGAGACCCACCCGCTTGCTGGGAATGCCGTCGGCCGGCACGGTGTCGTGCGCGGCGTCCGGGGCGAACGCGTCCGCGGCCACCACGTCGACCGGGAGCAGGATCTTGTTCCCGGAGCGCTCCAGCAGGTTGCGGCAGGTCTCCACCATCTCCTCCTCCAGCAGCGAGGAGCCCACCTCGTGGCCCTGCGCCTTCAGGAAGGTGAAGCACATGCCGCCGCCGATGAGCAGCCGGTCGACCGTCGGCAGCAGCGCCTCGATCACGGCGAGCTTGTCGGAGACCTTCGAGCCGCCGAGCACCACCACGTACGGCCGCTCCGGCTCGCCGGTGAGCTTCGAGAGGACCTCCACCTCGCGCAGCACCAGCCGGCCGGCGACGTGCGGCAGCCGCGCCGGCACGTCGTGGACGCTGGCGTGCTTGCGGTGCACGGCGCCGAACGCGTCGTCGACGTACGCGTCGCCGAGGGCGGCGAGCTGGTCGGCGAACGCGCCCCGCTCGGCGTCGTCCTTGCTGGTCTCGCCCTTGTTGAAGCGCAGGTTCTCCAGCAGCGCCACCTCGCCGTCGGCCAGCGCCTCCACGGCGGCGCGGGCGGACTCGCCGACGGTGTCGGTGGCGAAGTGCACCCGCGACCCGAGCAGCTCGCCGAGCCGCCCGGCGACCGGACGGAGGCTGAACTGCGGGTCAGGAGCGCCCTTCGGGCGGCCCAGGTGCGAGCAGACGACCACCTTCGCGCCGGCCTCGACAAGCGCGCCCAGCGTCGGCAGGACGGCCCGGATGCGGCCGTCGTCCGTGATGTCACCGGTCTGCTTGTCGAGCGGGACGTTCAGGTCGGCGCGCACCAGCACGCGCCGACCCGACACCCCCTCGGCGAGCAGGTCGTCGAGGGTACGGATGCTCACAGCGAGCTACCGACCAGCTTGACCAGGTCGACCAGGCGGTTGGAGTAGCCCCACTCGTTGTCGTACCAGCCGACGACCTTGACCTGGTTGCCGACGACCTTGGTCAGCGGCGCGTCGAAGATGCACGACGCCGGGTCGGTGACGATGTCGGCGGAGACGATCGGGTCCTCGTTGTAGACCAGGACGCCCTTGAGCGGCCCGTCGGCGGCCGCCTTCATCGCGGCGTTGACCTCGTCGACCGTGGTCTCCCGGTTGAGGTTGACGGTGAGGTCGGTGGTCGAGCCGGTCGGGATCGGCACCCGCAGCGCGTAGCCGTCCAGCTTGCCCTTCAGCTCCGGCAGCACCAGGCCGATCGCCTTCGCCGCGCCGGTCGAGGTCGGCACGATGTTCAGCGCGGCGGCGCGGGCCCGACGCAGATCCTTGTGCGGCGCGTCCTGGAGGTTCTGGTCCTGGGTGTACGCGTGGATCGTCGTCATCAGACCGTGCTGGATGCCGAACGTGTCGTGCAGGACCTTCGCCATCGGGGCGAGGCAGTTGGTGGTGCAGGATGCGTTGGAGATGATGGTGTGCTTGGCCGGGTCGTACTGCTCGTGGTTGACGCCCATCACCACCGTGACGTCCTCGTTCTTCGCTGGCGCGGAGATGATGACCTTCTTGGCCCCGCCGTCGATGTGCGCCTTGGCCTTGGTGGCGTCGGTGAAGAAGCCGGTGGACTCGATGACCACGTCCACGCCGAGGTCCCCCCAGGGCAGATTGCCGGGGTCCCGCTCCGCGAACACCTTCACGGTCTGTCCGCCCACGGTGATCTCGTCAGCGGTCGCCTTGACCTCGTGCGGGAGCCGACCGAGGATGGTGTCGTACTTGAGCAGGTGCGCAGTGGTCGGGGTGTCGCCGAGGTCGTTCGCGGCCACCACCTGGATGTCGGCGCCCGAGGCGAGCGCCGCCCGGAAGAAGTTACGGCCGATCCGGCCGAAGCCGTTGATGCCAACCCGGATGGTCACAGGTCCCATCTCCTCGCGTTCTGTCCGCCGGCGTGGGATCACAGCCGGCGAAGTGGTGTGCGCCGACCGTTGGAGCCGGCCGTTGACGGTTCATCTCGGCCACCCCGCCGCGGTCGTGGAGACCTGACCGCCCGAGGCGGTGTGCACGGCGAGGAGTGCCTGTGCCGGCCCCCTTGCCGTACGCAGCGACCCTATCCGAGCGTGCGCCGCCGCGCTGCGGCGGGTGGAGATCCGTCCGCGGCGCGACGCCTCACCGTCCTATCAGACCACGAGCATGTCGGGCGTGACGGCCGCTTCCGTATCCGGGATGCCAAGGTCCCGGGCCCGCTTGTCCGCCAGCGCCAGCAGCCGGCGGATCCGGCCGGCGATGGCGTCCTTGGTCAGCGGGGGGTCGGCCAGCGCGCCCAGCTCCTCCAGCGACGCCTGCCGGTGCTCCAGGCGCAGCTGACCGGCCGAGGTCAGGTGGTTCGGGGCGTCGTCGGCGAGGATCTCCAGCGCCCGGGTGACCCGGGCGGCGGCGGCCACCGCGGCGCGCGCCGAGCGGCGCAGGTTGGCGTCGTCGAAGTTGGCCAGCCGGTTCGCCGTGGCCCGGACCTCGCGGCGGACCCGGCGCTCCTCCCAGGCCAGCACGCTGGAGTGCGCACCGATGCGGGTGAGCAGCGCGGCGATCGCGTCGCCGTCCTTGACCACCACCCGGTCCACCCCGCGCACCTCGCGGTTCTTGGCGGTGATGCCGATCCGGCGGGCCGCGCCGACCAGGGCCAGCGCCGACTCGGGGCCGGGGCAGGTGATCTCCAGCGCGCTGGAGCGGCCGGGCTCGGTCAGCGAGCCGTGCGCCATGAACGCGCCCCGCCAGGCCGACACCGCGCAGCAGACGTTCGCGGCGACGACGTGCGGTGGCAGGCCCCGCACCGGGCGGCCCCGGACGTCGAGCAGCCCCGTCTGCCGCGCGAGGGCCTCGCCGTCCTTGACCACCCGCACGATGAAGTGGCTGCCCTTGCGCAGGCCGCCGGAGGCCAGCACGTGGATCTCGCTGGGGTAGCCGTAGACCTCGGCGATCTCCCGCCGCAGCCGCCGGGCCACCGCCCCGGTGTCGAGTTCGGCCTCCACCACCACCCGGCCGGAGACGATGTGCAGCCCGCCGGCGAAGCGCAGCAGCGCCGCCATCTCCGCCCGCCGGCAGCAGGGCTTGGGCACGTCGACCCGACTCAGCTCGTCCTTGACCGCAGCCGTCATCGCCATTGTGCGTCCCCTCACGGACCTGTTCCGGCGTGTCGCCGGAGATTACGTACGTGTCTAACGATCGGCGCCCAGGACAGGCACCAGTGCGGCGCCCAGGGCGGCCGGATCATGACGGGGAGTGCCGTCGGTGACCGCGACGGGAGCGAGGACCAGGCGGGCACCCAGCGATTCTGCCGCACGTTCGACCGGTTCGGGGTCACCCGCCGCCTTGGAATCGGCGACCACATGGTCGACCTTCAGCTCCGGCAGGTACCAGCGCAACGCGGCCAGGTGGTCGGCCAGGGAGAGCCCGAGCGTCTCCTTCTCCGACGCGAGGTTCAGCGTCACCAACCGCCGCGCGGGGCTGGCGACGACGGCGGCGGCCAACTCCGGCACCAGCAGGTGCGGCAGCACGCTCGTGTACCAGCTGCCGGGCCCGAAGATCAGCCAGTCCGCCGCGCCGATCGCGGCGACCGCCTGCGGGCAGGCCCGCGGGGCGCCCGGGGTCAGCCGCAGCGACTCCACCCGGCCGGTGGTCACCGCGACCTGGTGCTGGCCGGTGACCGTACGCACCTCGTGCGGCCGGCTCGGGTCGGCGCCGCGCACCCGCGCCTCGATGCCCACCGGCTCGCAGGACATCGGCAGCACCCGGCCCACCGCGCCGAGCATCGCGCCAGCGTGTTCCAGGGCGGCCACCGGATCGCCGAGCAGCTCCATCAGCCCGCAGAGCACGAGGTTGCCCACCGCGTGCCCGGCCAGCCCGTCGCCCCGCCCAGGGGCCGGGTCCTCGGAGCCCGGCGGCGGCACCTCGGCGAAGCGGTGCTGGAACAGGCCGGCGCTGCGCCGGGTGGCGGGGTGGTCCCCGGCCAGCGCCACCAACGCCTGCCGCAGGTCGCCCGGGGGCAGGCCGCCCCGCTCGGCGCGCAGCCGGCCGCTGGAGCCGCCGTCGTCGCCGACGGTGACGACCGCGGTGATGTCCAGGTCCAGTTCGGGGGCGCAGCGGCGCAACGCGCGCAGCGAGGCGGACAGGCCGTGCCCGCCGCCGAAGGCGACCACCCGCGTCGCCGTCACTCGCGCCCCAGGTCGCGGTGCTGGGCGTTGGCGGCCAGGCCGGACTGACGCAGCCGGGCCGCCAACTCCTCGGCGATGGCCACGCTGCGGTGCTTGCCGCCGGTGCAGCCGACCGCGACGGTCAGGTAGCGCTTGCCCTCCCGCTCGAAGCCGGCGGTGGTGGCGTTGACCAGGTCGGCGTACGAGGCGACGAAGGCGTCCGCGCCCTCCTGCCCCAGCACGTACGAACTGACCGCCTCCTCCCGGCCGGTGTGCTCGCGCAGCTCGGGCACCCAGTACGGGTTGGGCAGGAAACGGGCGTCGAGCACGAAGTCGGCGTCCGGCGGCAGTCCGTACTTGAAGCCGAAGGAGAGCACGGTGACCCGCAGCCGGCGGGTGTCCTCGCCGCCGAACAGCTCCTCGATGCGGCGGCGGAGCTGGTTGACGTTCAGGTGGCTGGTGTCGATGATCACGTCGGCCTGGTCGCGGGCCTCCTCCAGCAGGCCGCGCTCGACCGCGATGCCGTCGGCGAGCCGCCCGTCGCCCTGCAACGGGTGCGACCGGCGGACGCTCTCGAACCGCCGGATCAGCACCTCGTCGTCGGCGTCGACGAACACCACCCGGGGTGAGAAGCCGCGCTCCTTCAGCTCCCGGATCGCCCCCGCCAGGTCCGTGGAGAAGGCGCGCGAGCGAACGTCCAGCACCATCGCGGTGCGCCGGGCCGCCCCGCCGGCCTTGAACGCCAGCTCCGCCATGTCGAGCATGAGCGCCTGGGGCAGGTTGTCCACCACGTAGAAGCCGACGTTCTCCAGCGCCCGGGCGACCGTGCTGCGACCACCGCCGGAGAGGCCGGTGACCACCACCAGGGTGGTGTCCGGCTCCGCCGGTGTCGGGTCCCCGGTGACCCGAGCCTCGGGTGTCCGCGCCTCGTTCACTGACTGCTCCCCACGGGTGGCGCGGTCGGGCGACCGCGACTGGTCGATCTGCGACTCTATCCCTCGTCAGGTGCGTCGACCGCGTAGGCCACGGCCGGGGCAGCCACGCACCGCGAGCCCGGCCCCCGCCGACGACGCGGCGATCTTGCACCTGCCGCCCCGACATGTCGGGCCTATCACGCAATCCGAGGGCACAAACTGCAAGATCGCCGCGCCCGGCGCGGCGGGGGGCGTGCGCTCGGGTGCGGCGGGTGTCGGGGGCGGTTCGTAGAATCCCCGGATGGCTTCCCCCACCGACCTGCGCACGTCCGACGCCCTGGAGACGCTGCGCCGGGTGTTCGGCTACGACGCCTTCCGCGGCTTCCAGCAGGAGGTGATCGACCACGTGGTGGCCGGCGGCGACGCGCTGGTGCTGATGCCGACCGGTGGCGGCAAGTCGCTGTGCTACCAGATCCCGGCGCTGGTGCGTGACGGCGTGGCGGTGGTGGTCTCGCCGCTGATCGCGCTGATGCAGGACCAGGTCGACGCGCTGACCGCGGTCGGCGTGCGGGCCGGCTTCCTCAACTCGACGCAGGACCTCGACGCCCGCCGCGCGGTGGAGCGGGCGTTCGTCGGCGGCGAGCTGGACCTGCTCTACCTCGCCCCGGAGGCGCTGGGCACCCGCCCCGTGCAGCAGCTGCTCGACCGGGGCCGGATCGGCCTGTTCGCCATCGACGAGGCGCACTGCGTGTCGCAGTGGGGGCACGACTTCCGCCCCGACTACCTCGCCCTGTCGATGCTGCACGAACGCTGGCCGCACGTGCCCCGGATCGCGCTCACGGCCACCGCGACCAGCGCGACCCGCGCCGAGATCGCCACCCGCCTGAAGCTCACCGACGCCCGGCACTTCGTGGCCAGCTTCGACCGGCCCAACATCCAGTACCGGATCGTGCCCAAGCGCGAGCCCCGCAAGCAACTGCTGGGCCTGCTGCGCGACGAACACCCCGGCGACGCCGGCATCGTCTACTGCCTGTCCCGCGCCTCGGTGGACAAGACGGCGGAGTTCCTCACCGCCAACGGCATCGCCGCGCTGCCCTACCACGCCGGCCTGGACGCGGCGACCCGCGCGCGAAACCAGCAGCGCTTCCTGCGCGAGGACGGCCTGGTGATGGTGGCGACCATCGCCTTCGGCATGGGCATCGACAAGCCCGACGTCCGCTTCGTCGCCCACCTCGACCTGCCCAAGTCCGTCGAGGGCTACTACCAGGAGACCGGCCGCGCCGGGCGCGACGGGCTGCCGTCGACCGCCTGGCTGGCGTACGGGCTGCAGGACGTGGTGCAGCAGCGCAAGATGATCGAGACCTCGGAGGGCGACCTCGCCCACCGGCGCAACCTCGCCGCCCACCTCGACGCGATGCTGGCGCTCTGCGAGACGGTCCGCTGCCGCCGCGCCCAACTGCTCGACTACTTCGGCGAGCAGGCCACGGCCGCCTGCGGCAACTGCGACACCTGCCTCGACCCGCCGGAGTCGTGGGACGGCACCGTCGCGGCGCAGAAGCTGCTCTCCACCGTGTTCCGGCTCGACCGGGAACGCAACCAGCGCTTCGGCGCGGGGCACTGCGTCGACATCCTGCTCGGCCGCACGACCGACAAGGTCACCCAGTACAGCCACGACTCGCTGACCGTGTTCGGCATCGGCGGCGAGCTGCGCGAGGCCGAGTGGCGCGGCGTGGTGCGCCAACTCCTGGCCGAGGGGCTGCTGGCGGTCGAGGGCGACTACGGCACGTTGGCCCTGACCGAGGCCAGCGCGGAGGTGCTGGGCCGCCGCCGCACGGTGATGATGCGGCGCGAGCCGGAGCGGGTCGCCTCGCCCCGGGCGGCCAAGCCGCGGGGGGCGGCCACCGTCGTGGCCGACCTGTCCCCGGCGGCCGCCGGGGTCTTCGAGCGGCTGCGCGCCTGGCGGGCGGCCACCGCCAAGGAGCAGGGCGTCCCGGCGTACGTGATCTTCCACGACGCGACGCTGCGGCAGATCGCCACCGACGCGCCGGCCTCCCTGGCGGAACTGTCCCGGGTCAGCGGCGTCGGCGAGAACAAGCTCGCCAAGTACGGCGAGCAGATCCTGGCCGTCCTGGCCGAGTGACCGGCGGCGGCTGAGCCACCGGCTACTTGACCGCTGCTGCGGGCGAGGGGGTTCGCCGGGCTCGGTGATCGGGTCGGGAAGCAGAACCTCCCGCCCCGATCACGGTCGATCGCCGGAGCGGCCCGGCGGTCCGGATCAGCCGGCGGAGTCTGCCTCAGGGCTGAGGCGGAACACCTCGTCGGAACGGGTGTAGTACAACGTGTGCCCGTCACGGGCGAAGGTGTAGTTGGTGATCCCGTTAACCAGCCTCCGTGGCTCCAGTGTCGTCGGATCGACCTGGAAGAGGTTGCCCCGGCTCAACGCGTACAGGGTGCCGTCCTCGGCGAACTCGAGGTCCGCGCTGACCCAGACGGCGGCCCCCTGCCACAGGTACGGGGTGAGCTGGGTCTTGCGCAGCACCTGGCCGGTGGCCGGGTCCAGCTCGTACAACCGACCCATGTCGATCGCCCAGAGGTTGCCGTTCGGGGCGACGGTCAGGGCGGTCACGGCCTCAACCTCCGGGCTGAGCGTGATCTCCCACAGCTTGGCGTCGCGGGTGGTGTCCCAGGCGAAGATCTTCGCGGTCCGGTCCGTCGGCGTGGAGCCCAGCCCACCGTGGACGGAGGTGCCGGCGAAGAGCACCTGGCCCGCCGCGGCCAGCGACACGATACTGTGGCCCGGAACGACATCCCGGTACGTGACAAGTTGCCCGGTCTGCGGGTCGTACAGGCCGAGAACCCCGCCGAGCTTGCCGTAGGAGGGGACAGTGCCGAAGGCCACCCGGTCGCCCACGGACGCCCAGGCGAACGGCCGGTCCTGCTCGAGGTGCTCCAGGGCGCCGATGTGCTCGGGGTTGGTGGTGCCGTCCCACTGCCGGGTCGGGTCGTACCGGTACAGGTTGGCCCGGGTGTACGTCCCGAGGTAGAGGTCGCCGTCGTGGGCCAGCATCCCCTCGACCTGCCCGACGTGCCCGCGCGGCAGCTGCTCGGTGGTCCCCGTTGCCGGGTCGTACGCGGAGACACCCTCGTACATGTAACCGCCGGTGTAGATCCGACCGTCGGGTCCCCGGCCGATCGACTGGATCTTGATCGGCGCGGTCTCCACGTCGGTCTGGCGGATGTCGTGCTTCCCGGTCACCGGGTTGTAGAGAGCCAGCTCGCCGGTCTGGTACATGAACGCGAGCGTGTTGCCCGGGAAGTCTGCGCTGCCCAGGTGCACCCAGCCGAAGTCCCGCGCCGGCTTGAGGTTCTTCATGCCCGTCCCCCGCACCTGGCCGGATGTGAGGTTGTAGGCACGCAGTTCACCGGCCGCGTCGATGTAGTAGACGTCCCGTTGCGGCCCGGGCTCCGACACACTGCCGAACGAGGTCGGCCCGAGATCGGTGGCCCACTCACCTCGCTTCAGGTCGTAGGCGAGCAGGTGGTTGCCCGGGGTGACCCGGGCGAACATCGTATCGCCCCGGATGTCGAGGAAGTAGACGAACTCGTTGTCGCGGTGCTCGGCGGGGAGTTCGATGGTGCGCCGGGTTCCGGTGCCGGGATCGAGCACGACGATGCGCGGCTTCGAGCTGCCGAGGCCGGCGTAGACCAGTCCGTCGGCGACGGCGACGCTGCGCACGTACGCCTCGTCCGAGACGCTGCCGTAGCTGGTGAAGTCACCGGTGGCGGGGTTGAAGCTGAACACCTCACCCTTCGGGTAGGTGCCACCCCAGACGATGCCGTTCTCGTCGACCTCCAGGTCCCACAGGTAGAGGGCGTTCGGGGTGGCCCGGCCCAGCGACTCCAGCTTGGCGGTCGACGGCGACCAGCGGTAGAGCGCCCCATTGTTGTAGGCACCGACGTAGACCGAGCCGTCGTCGCCCGTGATGAGTGTCCATGATCCCTGTGCGCCAGCGGGCAGGGAGACCGCGTGCCTGAGATCGCCGGACACTACGTCGATCACCTCGAACCGGGCGGGCGTACCCGTGGTGACGGCGTACATCTCCTGGCGACCGTCGGGCCCCACGCCGTACGCGGTGTCGAGGATGTTGGCGGCCACCACCGGGTGCCCGATGGAGGTCTCGGTCCGCGGCACAGCACGCCGGAAGGTGACGTCGTCCCAGGTGACGCTGGTGACGTCGCCGGTGGACGAGTAGAGCAGGATCCGGGCGTTGACCGTCCCCGCGGGGGTTGTCGCGGTCACCGCTTCCCAGGCCCAGGCGGTCGGGTCGCTGTAGGAGATGCGGTGCGAGCTGCTGGACAGCTGCCGCCCCGCCGCGTCGTAGTAGTAGACGATGATCGACGGAATGCCGCGCTTGACGAGCGCCCAGGCCCCGAAGTCGTACGTCTGGTCAGCGATCACCGGCACCGGGTCGCTGAGCAGGCCAAACTGGCCGGTGTTGCTGGGATCCTCCATGGAGAGCGCCTGCGACCCGCCGCGCGTCGGCGATGCGACAACGCTGAAGCCGCCCGTCCCGTATCTTTGGGTCCAGCCCGGAATTGCAGTGGCCGGGGCAGGGTCCTCGAATCCACCGTTCCGTACGACCGAGTCCACGGTCAGCGGCTGGACCGGTGCAGCGGCGAGAGCCCCGCTACCCGTTGATGCCATGAGGACACCGGCCGCTATGGCCAGGTGCAGTTTCCGCATCGGTATGAGCAAGTCGACCTCCGTCAGGGCGGTGGCGTGAAGGAAGATTCGCGGCTGTCAACGGTTTCCTACCCACCATCAAGGGCCGCATTACGGCCTTGACCGTATATCGAACGTGTCGGATGTCAAGACCCTGACGCAGTCGGGCCGGCAGCCGGCCGCAGGCCGCGGCGGCGGCTCGGTGGGCGTGAGCCGGTGGCCGTACCGCCGGCGGCTCCGGGGTCCGGAAGAAGGCGAGGGCCCGGAAGGGCCGGTCCGGCACCCGAGCAGAGGCGTCTGGACTGGCCGTCCTGGCCGAGCGACCGGCGGCCGGCTGAGCGGGCCGGCCGGCCGGCCGTCGCCGACAGCGGGGTCAGTCCGCCGCCGGGGCCTTCGCCTCGCCGCCGAGGGCGGCGAGGATCGCCTCGGCGGTGCGCCGACCGACGCCGGGCACCTCGGTGATCTCCTCCACGGTGGCGGCGGAGAGCCGCTTGAGTGAGCCAAAGTGCCGCAGCAGCGCCTTGCGCCGCACCTCGCCCAAGCCGGGGACCTTGTCCAGCGCCGACTCGGTCATCCGCTTCGAGCGCCGCTGCCGGTGGAAGGTGATGGCGAAGCGGTGGGCCTCGTCGCGCACCCGTTGCAGCAGGTAGAGCCCCTCGGACGTGCGCGGCAGGATGACCGGGAACTCGTCGTCGGGCAGCCAGACCTCCTCCAGCCGCTTCGCCAGGCCGCAGAGCGCCACGTCGTCGACGCCCAGCTCCGCGAGGGCCTGGGCCGCCGCCGCGACCTGCGGCGCGCCGCCGTCGACCACCACCAGCTGCGGCGGGTACGCGAACTTGCGCGGCCGGCCGGTGGTCGGGTCGATCAGGGTGCCGACCCGCGGCTCGTCGGCCCCGGCCTGCCCGGCCGGGGCGTCGGGGTCGTCGGCCGCCTCGACGCCCACCTCACCGGTCTCGGCGCGGGCGTCGAGATAACGGGCGAAGCGCCGGCGCAGCACCTCCGACATGGCGGAGAGGTCGTCGGTGGCGCCGCGGATGACGAACCGCCGGTATTCGCTCTTGCGGGGCAGCCCGTCCTCGAAGACGACCATGCTGGCCACCACGTCGGTGCCCTGCATCTGCGAGATGTCGAAGCACTCGATGCGCAGCGGCGAGGTGCGCATGTCGAGCGCCTCGCTGATCTCGTCGAGGGCCTTGCTCCGGGTGGTCAGGTCGCCGGCGCGGCGCAGCTTGTGCCGCGCGAGGGCGTCCTTGGCGTTGCGCTCGACCGTCTCCAGCAGGGACCGCTTGTCGCCGCGCTGCGGCACCCGCAGCGTCACCCTGCTGCCCCGGTGGCTGGAGAGCCAGTCGGCCAGCGCGACGGCGTCGGCGGGCAGCTCCGGCACGAGCAGCTCGCGCGGCACGTCGGCCTCGCCCTGCTCGCCGCCGTAGACCTGCGTGCAGAAGTGGTGCACCAGGTCGCCCGTGGTCAGGTCCTCCGTCTTCTCCACCACCCAGCCGCGCTGGCCCCGGACCCGGCCGTCGCGGACGTGGAACACCTGGACGGCCGCCTCCAGGGGGTCGTCGGCGAACGCGACCACGTCGGCGTCGGTGCCGTCGCCGAGCACCACCGTCTGCTTCTCCATCGCCCGGCGCAACGCGGCGATGTCGTCGCGCAGCCGGGCCGCCCGCTCGAACTCCAACTGCTCGCTGGCCTCGGTCATCTCCCGTTCCAGCTTGCGGACCATCGTGTCGGTGCGGCCGGCCATGAACTCGCAGAAACCGTCGACGATCTCGCGGTGCCGCTCGGGGGTGACGCTGCCGACGCACGGCGCCGAGCACTTGCCGATGTAGCCCAGCAGGCAGGGGCGGCCGACCTGGCCTGCGCGCTTGAACACCCCGGCGGAGCAGGTGCGGGCCGGGAAAACCCGCAGCAGCAGGTCGAGTGTCTCGCGGATCGCCCACGCGTGCGAGTAGGGCCCGAAGTAGCGCACCCCCTTGCGCTTGGCGCCCCGCATCACCTGCAGGCGCGGGAACTCCTCGTCGAGGGTGACCGCCAGGTAGGGGTACGACTTGTCGTCGCGGTAGCGGACGTTGAAGCGCGGGTCGTACTGCTTGATCCAGGTGTATTCGAGCTGGAGCGCCTCGACCTCGGTGCCGACCGTGACCCAGTCGACCGACTCGGCGGTGGTGACCATCTGCTGGGTGCGCTGGTGCAGGCCCCACAGGTCCGCGAAGTAGGAGTTGAGGCGGCTGCGCAGGTTCTTCGCCTTGCCGACGTAGATCACCCGGCCGGTGCCGTCGCGGAACCGGTAGACCCCCGGCGACTCCGGGATCGTGCCGGGCGCGGGACGGTAGGTCGAGGGGTCAGCCACGGCAGCAAGCCTAGTCCGCGCCCCCGACAGCCCCCGTCAGGAGCGCGGGCGCCGCCCTGCCCGCCCGGCCCGGCCGCCCTCCGGGAGCCCCGCCGGCTGACCGGCGGGCCGGCGACGGTCGATGCGGACGCCACGACGGGATGACGACGGCCGACGACCCGGTGGGGTCGCCGGCCGCGGTGCGTCCGGTCAGGCCAGCGAGATCTGGTCGCCCGTGACCTTGATGTTCTTCGCCGGGAGGGGCTTTTTGGCCGGGCCGCCCTTCACCGAGCCGTCCTCGATGGAGAACTTGCTGAAGTGGCAGGTGCAGTTGATGGTGCCGCCGTCGACGTTGGTCACCGGGCAGCCCTGGTGCGTGCAGATCGAGTCGAAGGCCTTGAAATCACCCGCGGTCGGCTGCGTGATCACCACGCCCTCGGCGGGGTAGACAGCGCCGCCGCCGACCGGGATGTCGGCGGTGCGGGCCAACGACTGCGCACCCGCGCGGTCGCCGCCGCCGGCGTCGCCGGTGCTCGGCACCGCCGGGCCGCCGCTGGTCGGGGTCGCGCCGCCGCCGGAGTCGTCGCTGCCGCAGGCAGCCAGGACCACCGCCGCGCCGACCGCGCCGGCGCCCGTGAGGAGGGCGCGCCGGGTCTGCGTCGCCGGCCCGGTCAGCTCCTGCTCGTCACTCATGCCTTGCCTCTCTCTCGGCTGCCGCCGCCCAGTGATGATCCGCGGCCACGCACGGGTACACGCAACACTGTGCCCGACGGTTCACCCGATCGGCGAGTGCCGGGCTGGCCGGACGGGCCCGGCGGCCCGCCCGGACGGGTGCCGGCGGGCCTCAGCGGGCCCCGGCCGGGACCTTCCGCGCGCGCGACTTCGCGCCGTTGGCCTTGGCCGCCCGGGAGGTGGCCGCCGCCGCGCCCTTGGCCTCGCCGTCGAGCTTGAGCACCTGCCGCAGGAACTGCCCGGTGTGGCTCTCGGGCACCTCGGCGACCTCCTCGGGGGTGCCGGTGGCGAGCACCGTGCCGCCCCGGTGACCGCCCTCGGGGCCCATGTCGATCAGCCAGTCGGCCGACTTGATCACGTCGAGGTTGTGCTCGATCGTGATCACCGTGTTGCCCTTGTCGACCAGCCCTTCCAGCACCATCAGCAGCTTGCGGATGTCCTCGAAGTGCAGGCCGGTGGTCGGCTCGTCGAGGACGTAGACCGTCCGGCCGGTGGAGCGCTTCTGAAGCTCCGAGGCGAGCTTGACCCGCTGCGCCTCGCCGCCGGACAGCGTCGGCGCGGGCTGGCCGAGCCGGACGTAGCCCAGGCCGACGTCCACCAGCGTCCTGAGGTGCCGGTGGATGGCCGGGATGGCGGAGAAGAACTCCGCCGCCTCCTCGATCGGCATCTCCAGCACGTCGGAGACGGTCTTGCCCTTGTAGTGGACCTCCAGGGTCTCCCGGTTGTAGCGGGCGCCCTTGCAGACCTCGCACGGAACGTACACGTCGGGCAGGAAGTTCATCTCGATCTTGATGGTGCCGTCGCCGGAACACGCCTCGCAGCGGCCGCCCTTGACGTTGAACGAGAACCTGCCCGGACCGTACCCCCGGACCTTGGCCTCGGTGGTCTCCGCGAAGAGCTTGCGGACGTGGTCCCAGACCCCGGTGTAGGTGGCCGGGTTGGACCGCGGCGTCCGCCCGATCGGCGACTGGTCGACGCCGACCACCTTGTCGACGTGCTCCAGCCCGGAGACCCGGGTGTGCCGGCCGGGGACCAGCCGCGCGCCGTTGATCTGGTTGGCCAGCACCGCGTAGAGGATGTCGTTGACCAGCGTGGACTTGCCGGAGCCGCTGACCCCGGTAACCGCGATGAGCTGACCCAGCGGGAACGACACGGTCAGGTTGCGCAGGTTGTGCTCGCGCGCGCCGTGCACGACCAACTCGCGGCCGGGGGTCTGCGGGCGACGCCGCTGCGGCGTCGGGATGGACCGGCGGCCGGACAGGTACGCCCCGGTCACCGACTCCGGGTTCTCCAGCAGCGCCGGCACCGAGCCGCTGTGCACGATCTTGCCGCCGTGCTCGCCGGCGCCCGGGCCGATGTCGACGATCCAGTCGGCGGTGCGGATGGTGTCCTCGTCGTGCTCGACCACGATCAGCGTGTTGCCCAGGCCGCGCAGCCGGACCAGGGTCTCGATGAGCCGGTGGTTGTCCCGCTGGTGCAGCCCGATCGACGGCTCGTCGAGCACGTAGAGCACCCCGACCAGGCCGGAGCCGATCTGGGTGGCCAGCCGGATGCGTTGCGCCTCGCCGCCGGAGAGGGTGCCGGCCGGGCGGTCCAGGGAGAGGTAGTCCAGGCCGACGTCGAGCAGGAACTTCAGCCGGGCGTTGATCTCCTTGAGCACGCGTTCGGCGATCATCTTCTGCCGATCGGTCAGCTCGATGCCGGCGAGCAGGTCGGCGGCCTCGCCGACCGACAGGTTGCAGACCTCGGCGATGCTCTTGCCGGCCAGGGTCACCGCGAGCACCTCGGGCTTGAGCCGGGCGCCGCCGCAGGCCGCGCACGGCACGTCCCGCATGTAGCCCTCGTACTTCTCCCGCGACCACTCCGACTCGGTGTCGGTGTGCCGGCGCTCGATCCACTGCACCACGCCCTCGAAGCCGGTGTAGTAGGAGCGCTCGCGGCCGAACTTGTTGCGGTAGCGCACGTGCACCTGGTCGTCGGAGCCGTGCAGGATCGTCTTCTGCGCCCGGGACGGCAGGGCCCGCCACGGGGTGTCGACGTCGAAGTGCTCGGCCTCGCCGAGGGCCTCCAGCAGGCGGAGGAAGTATTCCAGGTTGTGCCCGGTCGACCAGGGCTGGATGGCGCCCTCGCGCAGGCTGCGCTCGGGGTCGGGGACGAGCAGTTCCGGGTCGACCTCCTTCTTGGTGCCGATGCCCGTGCACTCCGGGCACGCGCCGTAGGGCGCGTTGAAGGAGAAGACCCGGGGCTCCAGGTCCTCGATGGCGAGCGGGTGGTCGTTGGGGCAGGCCAGGTGCTCGGAGTAGCGCCGCTCGCGCTCCGGGTCGCCCTCGGCCAGGTCGACGAAGTCGAGCAGCACGAGGCCGCTGGAGAGGCCCAGGGCGGCCTCGACCGAGTCGGTCAGCCGCTGCTTGGCGCTCGGCTTGACGGCGAGCCGGTCGATCACCACCTCGATGGTGTGCTTCTCCTGCTTCTTCAGCTTCGGCGGCTCGGTGAGCGGGTGCACCACGCCGTCGACCCGGGCCCGGGCGTAACCCTTGGCCTGGAGCTCGGCGAAGAGGTCGACGTACTCGCCCTTGCGGCCCCGCACCACCGGCGCGAGCACCATGAACCGGGTGCCCTCGGCCATGGCGAGGACCCGGTCGACGATCTGCTGCGGGGTCTGCCGGGAGATCCGCTCGCCGCAGACCGGGCAGTGCGGCTCGCCGATGCGGGCGAACAGCAGCCGGAGGTAGTCGTAGACCTCCGTGATGGTGCCCACCGTCGAGCGCGGGTTGCGCGAGGTGGACTTCTGGTCGATGGAGACGGCCGGGCTGAGGCCCTCGATGAAGTCGACGTCCGGCTTGTCCATCTGGCCGAGGAACTGCCGCGCGTACGACGACAGCGACTCGACGTAGCGGCGCTGCCCCTCGGCGAAGATCGTGTCGAAGGCCAGGCTCGACTTGCCCGACCCGGAGAGCCCGGTGAAGACGATCAGGGCATCCCGGGGCAGGTCGAGACTGACGTCACGCAGGTTGTGCTCGCGCGCGCCACGGATTATCAGTCGGTCGGCCACTGTCCGTGTACTCCCGGGTGAAGAAGATGAGGAGGAAATGTCCGCTCTGAGGCTGGTCTGAGCGGTTGTCTGCGCACAGGAAAGGCGCCCCGGCAACTCTAGCCCCGAGGTACGACACTTTTCCCCGGCGGCACATTCCCCCAGCTCAGCCCGGTCGGGCGCGCCGCCGGCCACCCCCCTGGCACGGCGGAGCACCCCCCGCGGAGCACCCCCCGCGGAGCACCCGCGGCCGGTCGAGCGCCACGCGCCGACCGGCCGCTGTCGCGCGACGATCCGTCAGGGGCGGGTGGCCCGCCGGCGGGCGGAGCGCCAGCCGCCGCGCCGCTCGGCGGCCAGCCGCGCCTCGCGCCGCCGGCTCTCGTACGCGACCTCCCGCTGCAACCGGCGCCAGCTCTCCCAGCGCCGCGCCGGCAGCTCGCCGTTCTCCAGCGCCTCGCGCACCGCGCAGCCGGGCTCCCCGTCGTGCCCGCAGTCGGCGTACCGGCAGCCGGTGGCCAGTTCGGCGATGTCGGCGAACGCCCGGTCCAGCCCCGCCGAGCCGTCCAGCAGGCCCACGGCCCGCACCCCCGGGGTGTCCAGCACCGCCCCGCCGCCGGGCACCGGGACCAGCGCCCGCCACGTGGTGGTGTGCCGGCCCTTGCCGTCGACGCGCCGGATCGCCTGGGTGGGCATCACCACGGCCCCGGCCAGCGCGTTGACCAGGCTCGACTTGCCGGCACCGGACGGGCCGAGCAGGCCGAGCGTGCGGCCGGGCGCCACCTCGGCGCGCAGCGGCTCCAGCCCGGTGCCGCGCTCGGCGCTGACGGCCAGCACCGGCACCCCGGGGGCGACGGCGGTGAGCTGGCGTGCCACCGCCTGCGGGTCGGCCGCCAGGTCGGCCTTGGTGAGCACCACCAGCGGCCGGGCACCCGACTCGTGCGCCAGGGACAGCAGCCGCTCGATCCGGCCGGTGTCCGGCTCCGGGTGCACCGGCTCCACCACCGCGGCGGCGTCCAGGTTGGCGGCCAGCACCTGGCCGCTGGCGTCCTTGCCGGCGGTCCGCCGGACCAGGGCGGTGCGCCGCGGCAGCACCGCCTCCACGGTCACGTTGCGGTCCGGCCAGGTGCCCAGCAGCACCCAGTCGCCGGCGCAGGGCAGGCGGGTCAGGTCCCGGGCGGCGGCGGCCAGGACCGCACCGCCCAGGGTGGCGCGGACCGGGCCGTCCGCGCAGAGCACGGTGCAGACACCCCGGTCCACCCGGGCCACCCGGCCCGGGCGGTGGTCGTTGCGCCGTCGTACGTGTGCCGCCCGGTCGGCGTCCCAGCCGAGGGCGGTGAGATCGATGGTCATGGCATTCCTTATCGGTGTCGGAGCGGGTGGTGCACGCGTGCTGCGACCGGCAACGTCACCACCTCCTCCCCGACTTCCGGTGCCGCGTCCGACGCCGACGGTAGGGCGCGCGACGACGCGCCGAAAGCGATTTCCCCGGCGACTCGGGGCGGTCCGACGGTTAGGGTCGGTAGGTGACCACTGATCCACTCCTGCTGACCGGCGAGGTGGACGCGGCCACGGACCGCCTGCTGCGGACCGCGGCCACCTTCGACGGTGCGGACGTCGCCGCCGCCTCCCTGCTGCCCGGCTGGACCCGCGGGCACGTGCTGGCACACCTGGCCCGCAACGCCGACGGATTCGTCAACCTGCTCACCGCGGCCCGCACCGGCGAGCCCGTCCCGATGTACGCCTCCGCGACGGCCCGGGAGGCCGACATCGAGGCCGGCGCTCCCCGGCCGCCCGAGGCCCACCTCGACGACCTGCGCCGCTCGGCCGACCGGTTCGCCGAGGCGGTGGCGGCGATGCCCGTCGAGGCGTGGGCGGGCACGGTCCAGACCCGGCGCGGCCCGTGGCCGACGGCCATGCTGGTCTGGGGCCGGCTGCGCGAGATCGAGGTGCACCACGTGGACCTCGACGCCGGTTACCGGCCGGCCGACTGGCCCGAGTCGTTCGGCCACCGGCTGCTGCACGAGGTCGCCGGCGACCTCGCCGGCCGCGCCGACGTGCCGCCGATGGTGCTGCGCTTCGACGGCAGCCGGCACGAGCTCGTCGTCGGCGACCGCTCGGCCGCGCCCACGGTCGCCGGCTCCGCCCCCGAACTCGCCGCCTGGCTGATCGGCCGCAGCCCCGGCACCGTGCTGGCCGTCACCCCCGACGGTCCCCTGCCGCAACCACCGGAATGGATATAGCCGACCCATGACCTACAGCGGAGACGTCACGCCCGGCGGTGCGCCGGCCGTACGCGAACTCGACGCGCTCACCATCACCAAGGTGTCGGTGGGCCCGATGGACAACAACGCCTACCTGCTGCGCTGCCGGGCCACCGGCGAGCAGGTGCTGATCGACGCGGCGAACGAGGCGCCGCGGCTGCTCGACCTGGTCGGCGACGCGGGGCTGGGCGCCGTGGTCACCACCCACCAGCACATGGACCACTGGGTGGCACTGGAGGAGGTGGTCGCCAAGACGGGCGCCCGCCCGCTGGTGCACGCCGACGACGCGGCGGGGCTGCCGATCGAGGCGGAGACGCTGGCCGACGGCGGCACCGTGCCGGTGGGCGACTGCGCGTTGGAGGTCATCCACATAAAGGGGCACACCCCCGGCTCGATCGCGCTGCTCTACCGCGACCCGGCCGGGACGCCACACCTGTTCACCGGCGACAGCCTCTTCCCCGGCGGGGTCGGCAACACCGACAAGGACCCGGAGCGGTTCGCCGCGCTGATCGACGACGTGGAGCACAAGCTGTTCGACCGGTTGCCCGACGACACCTGGTTCTACCCGGGCCACGGCAAGGACAGCACGCTCGGCGCGGAGCGCCCGGCGCTGCCCCAGTGGCGCGCCCGGGGCTGGTGAGCACCGGCGGGGCCGGGCGCGTCGCGCGCCCGGCCCCGCTCCCCCCGTTGGGCGGCGGTCAGCCCCCGTGACCGCCCGCAGCCGGCGCCGCGTGCCCATCAGCACCACCCCCGCCAGCAGCAGCCCGACCGCCATGGTGACCAGCATCGGGCTGGACTCGCCGGGCAGCAGCCCGGCCAGCGACCGCGAGGCGGTGCCCAGCACCAGGTAGAGCCCGGCCCAGGCCGCCGCGCCGACCGTCGCGCAGCCCAGGAAGCGCCGGTACGACATCCGCAGCCCGCCCGCCGCCAGCGGCAGCAGCGCGTTGAACACCGGCAGGAATGGCGCGATCAGCACCATCCGGCCGCCCCCGCGCCGCAGGATCCCCTCCGCCGCCGCCCAGCGTTCCTCCCCGATCCACCCGCCGATCCGGCTGCGGCGCAGCCGGTCCCCGTAGCGGCGGCCGGCGAGGAAGCTCAGCGACCACCCGGAGAGGCAGCCGGCCACGACGACGGCGAAGGTGGCGACGCCGGTGACCGGGCCGCCGACCCCCATGGTGGCCAGGATCGCCACGTCCCCCGGGACCAGCACGCCGAGCAGCGGTACGGCGTCGAAGATCATCACCACCCCGAGCACCCCCATGAGCAGGGTGGTGGGAAGCTCTCCGACCTGGGCCAGCCAATCCGCCATGCCCCGTACGCTATGACCGCCCGGCCACCCCGGGCATCGGGTCCGATCCCCCACCGCCCCCTGGTATCCGGGTCGGGGTCGACCCTGAGGAGCCCGGGGTCACCGGGGGCGCAGCACCTGGACCCGCCGGACGGGTGTGTCGACGGCGGGCTCGGTGGTCGGCAGGACGTAGCTCGTCACGGCCGCCAGCACGTCCGGCGGCAGGTGCCCCCGCCCGGGTTCGCCGACGAGCACGTCGGCGCCGGTGGCGGCGGCCCGGCGCAGGAAGGGCAGCACCCGCGCCGTCATCGCCTCGTCGTAGAGCACGTCCCCGGCCACCAGCAGGTCCACCTCGGACGGATCGGAGTCGAGCAGGTCGCCGCCGGTGGCCGCGACCGTCACCCGGTTGGCGCGGGCGTTGACGGTCACCGCCGCGACCGCGTACGGGTCGATGTCGTTGGCGACCACGCGGTCGGCGCCGGCGAGCGCGGCGGCGATCGCCACCAGGCCGGACCCAGCGGCCAGGTCGAGCACCCGCCGCCCGGCGGCGAGGTCGGGATGGTCGAGCAGGTGACGGGCGAGGGCCTGCCCGCCGGCCCAGACCGAGGCCCAGTACGGCGGCGGCAGGGCGCGCCCGGCGTGCGCCTCCATCCGGGCCCACCACACGATGGCGTCCTCGGCCAGGTGCAGCCGCACCTCGGGCACGAACGGCGCCCGCACCAGCCGGAGCCGGTCCAGGCCGCCGCCCGGAGCGTCGATCTCGCGCTCCAGCTCGGTCAGCGCGACGGCTGCGGCACCTCTCACCGGCGCAAGCATGCCCCAGCGGGCCGGTCGCCGCGCGGCTTTCGCCCAGTGACCCCGAGAGTTCACCACGCCGCCTGCGGCACTTCGGCCAGCAGATCGGCGTTCGGCCGGTTACTGTCGGGGAGGTACCGGGCGATCATCGGTCGAGCACCGAGGGTCACCCGCTTGGGAACAGGGAGAGATGCATGGCAACCGGCACGGTTAAGTGGTTCAACTCGGAAAAGGGCTTCGGCTTCATCGAGCAGGATGGCGGAGGGCCGGACGTCTTCGTCCACTACTCGGCCATCGCGACGAGCGGTTACCGGGAGCTGAACGAGGGCCAGAAGGTCGAGTTCGAGGTGACCCAGGGGCAGAAGGGTCCGCAGGCGGACAACGTCCGCCCGATGTAGATCCGTGCCGGTGGCGGCGGCCGGGAGCCGGCCGCCGCCGCAGCGCGTTCAGCACACCTCCGGCGCGGCGGGCAGGTCCCGACACCGCCACAGCGGCCCGACCAGCAGGATCACCGGGGTGAGCGCCAGCCAGCCGGTCATCACCGCGATCGCGGTGCCGGTCCCGTACGCCGCGCCGACCGCCCCGGCCAGCAGCGCGGCCAGTGGGATCGTGCCGTAGTTCAGCATCTGCATGCTCACCGTGACGCGGCCCAGCAGGTGGTGCGGGGTGTAGGTCTGCCGGAAGCTGCCCTTGACCACGTTGCCCACCGCCACCCCGAAACTGACCAGCACGCCGCCGACCGCCGGCAGCACCAGCGCGCCCGCGGGGCCGGCGAGCGGGATCAGCAGCGCCGGCGGCCCGCTGAGCACCCCCGCCAGCAGCAGGGCCCGGGCGGTGCCGAGGCGCCGGCCGAGCCTGGTGGCCAGCAGCGCGCCGACGATGCCGCCGAGACTCATCACCGCGACCAGCGCGCCGACCGACGCGGGCGCGAGGCGCGCCTCCCGGACGAGGAAGACCACCAGGACGGCCTGGTAGCCGACCAGCCCGACGTTGCTGGCCGCGCCGAAGACGGTGAGCGCCCGCAGGTAGGGGTCCCGGGCGACGAACCGGATCCCCTCCCCGATCTCGCGTCGCAGCGACCGGGACCGCCGCACGCGCCCGGGAGGCTTCTCGACGGTGCGGATGCGCAGCAGGCAGACGGCGGAGAACAGGAAGCTCAGCGCGTCGAGCAGCAGCGCCGTGACCGCGCCGGCGAGCTGCGCGACCCCGCCGGCGAGCCCGGGGCCGAGCACGTAGCTCGCGGTCTGGGTGGCCTGGAGCTTGGCGTTGCCCTCCGGCACCTGCTCGGGGCGCAGCAGCACGGGCAGGTAGACCTGGTCGGCGGTCTCGAAGAAGACCCGGGCCAGGCCGGCGCCCAGCGCGACCACCAGCAGCTGCCCGACGGTCAGCACGCCGAGCAGTGCGGCGACCGGGACGCTGAGGAACAGCGCCGCGCAGACCAGGTCGCAGACGATCATCAGGGGCCGGCGCGGCAGCCGGTCCACCCAGGCGCCGACCGGCAGGCCGACGAGCAGCCAGGGCAGCCAGGAGGCGGCGGTGAGCACCGCGACGCCGAAGGCGCCGGCGTCGAGCACGGTGACCGCGACCAGGGGCAGCGCCACGGTGGTGACGTTGCTGCCGACGGCGCTGGCCGTCTGCCCGGCCCAGAGCAGCCGGAAGTCCCGGTGCCGCAGCAGGCCGCCGCGTCGTACCCCCGGGTCACCCGCCGGGCGCGGCGTGGGCGCCGGCGGGGTCTCGCCGGCGGCGGGGGTACGGGGCGGCGCGGAGCCGGCGGCCCGCGTCACGGCGTGGCCGGAATGCCGTAGGCGAAGAGGAAGACCGGCTCGCGTTTCTGCCCGTCGTCGGGCGCCTCCCGGCCGGCCCACCGGGCGAGCAGGTCGTTCACCTCGCGCCCCAGCTCGGCGAGTTCCTCGTCGGTCAGGTGCAGCCAGCGGTCGGTGGAGAACGGCCCCGAGGGCCAGGCGGCCTGGCTGGCCTCGTCGGTGGCGTGCCAGGCGCGGGCGAGGGCGACGTGCCGGTCCAGGTTGAGCGAGGTGGCGGCGTCGGCGACCGCCCGGGCGGCGGGGTCGGCGTCGAAGTCCGACTTGGACCAGCGCACGCCCCGGCTGACCAGGCGCCACCAGCGTTCCCGGCGGTCGCGGGCCAGCTCGGGTGCCTCCTCGAGCAGCTCGGCGCCGGCCAGCACCTTGAGGTGGTGGCTGACGTTCGCCGGCGCCTGGTCGGTGCGCTCGGCGAGCTGGCCGACGGTCGACGGGCCGTGCACCTTGAGCACGTCCATCAACCGGCGACGCAGCGGGTGAGACAGCGCGGCGAGGACCCGCGAGTCGGTGATCTGGCGCACCTCAGGGTTCGTCATGCCGCCAGTCTGGCATCCGCAACGACAGTTGCGCAAGAAACGTTGCACAACTGTCGTTGCTGATTCCGTCCCGCCCGCACAACGGCGGTTCGACACCCCGCTCGCGACCCCCGACGGTCGGGGTCGCCAGCGGGTCAGGCGGCCAGCCGGCGGCCCAGCTCGTCGGCGACCTGCGCGGCCATGGTGGCGGGGATCGCCGCGGCGATCTTCTCGGGGGTGAGGGTGGCGAGCACGCCCGCCACGATCGCCTGCTCGTCGGTGAAGTCCTTGCCGGACAGCGCGGTGAGCTGCGCGACGAGCGTGTCGAGCCGCTGCATCGTGTAGTCCAGCTTCGCCACGATGCTGTTGCTGGCCTTCTCGGGGCCGCCCGCGTCGGGGTCGACGCTGCGCCCCATGCTCGACCCGCCGTAGAACATTCCGGTGTACATGCTGTTGATCTGACTCTCGGCCTGTGCGCTCATGTCGTCCTCCAGAAGTCCGATGGCGGTCAGGTAGCGGCGGAACAGCGGGGTCTGGTCGCGTCTCGCCTTGATCGAGTCGCGGAAGAAACTGAAGTGGGTGTGCCACAGGTGGGAGTCATCCCCGCTCGTTCGCTTGCGCAGGCGGTCCCACCGTCGGACGACCTTGCCGTCCGGGGAGTAGATGATCTCCCTGATGTCCCGGCTGTCCGGGGTGTTGGCGACGCACTGCGCCACGCACCAGCTGGAGAAGCTGCGCAGGTCGTGCGTACGGCCGCCGGAGCGGACCGCGAAGAGGCCGACGTCGAGCGCCGCCGCGTCGAGGGTCAGGCCGGCGGAGTCGCGCGGCGACTCGACGACGGAGTAGTCGTTGGTCACCACCCGGTCGGAGCCGCAGTGGTAGCCGCCCCGGTGGGCGGGGTCGCCGACGATGCCGACCTCGGCGGGTTCGAGGTCCTGGCTGCGGCTGGTGTCGGGGTCGATGTCAAGGTGGTCGAGCAGCAGACGGCGGACGGTCAACAGGTTCTCCGGTGCCCGCGTCATGGGATTCCCCCTTACGGATGGTCGGGGGCCGGGCACGACGGTGACACCGCGTAGGCGGTGTGGGGCCGCACGCGCGGGCCCGGCCGAGTGGTGCACAGCGCCGGGCGTTGGCCCAACCATAGCGCCACCGATGAATGAATGCCCAGCTCAGAAGGGGTTTTTTCGACTGACAGGAAGCTGCGTGGCGGTCGCCATGATCGGCAGGACCACTGCGGACGGTCGCTGCGGGTCGTGCAGGATCTCTCGCCATCCGGCACGGAGGGTGACGGCAGCACCGAGGGCTTCGCCGGTGCCGGGGTTGCGCGCGTAGCGCGGATGGGCGCCGCCGGAGACCTGGACCCGCAGCCGGTGCCCGGACGCGAACCGGTGCGCCGTAGGCCAGAGCTCCACCGGCACGCGCACCACGCCGGCCGGGTCGGCGGGGTACCGGCCGGGCGCGACGCGGACCAGCCCGTCGCAGACGTTCCAGGACCGGCCGCGCCGGTCCACGTCGCACAGTCGCACGAAGACGTCCAGGTGGGACAGTTCGCTGCGGAGGTGGATCTCGGCGCGGACCGGGCCGATCACCTCGACGGGCGCGTCGAGCGGGGCGCTGGTGAAGGTCAGCACGTCGGGTCGGGCCTCGACCGGGCGGTTGTCCACCGGCCCGGCACGCTGGGCGACGAGCAGCGGCCCGCCGAGCGAGGGCGTCGGGTCGGCCGGGTCGTAGCGGAAGCGATCCGGCGCCGACGGGACCGGCGCCGCGGTGCCCAGCCGGCCGCCCGGGTGCAGGTGCCACCGGACCGGCGCGGCCGGCGGGGGCCAGTCCGGCAGGTCGCGCCAGCCGCCACCGGCCCCGCCGACGTGCACCCGGACCGGGGCCGCCCGGCCGGCGGCGGTGCCCCGCCGCTCCGCCCGGTGCGGCGGGCGGCCGGCGAGGTGCTCGTCGAGCCAGTCCAGCCCCTCGCGCAGGGCGGCGACGAACAACCCCGGGCTGCCGTGGGTCCACGGCCCGACGGTCAGCCGGGGGTTGGCACCGGCCGCGCGCAGCGCCGCGAAGTCGCGCAGCTGCGCCGGCAGGAAGATGTCGTGCCAGCCGGTCACCATCGCCACCGGGGCGCGGACCTCGGCGATCCGGTCGCCGAAGACGCGGTCGCGCCAGTAGCCGGCGTCCGGGGTGTGGTGGCGCAGCCACTCCTGGAAGAACGGCACCGTCACGCCGGTGGCCACGCGGTCCGCCTCCAGCAGCGGCAGGTGCGCCAGCGCCGCGGTGAGCCGGGGCTGGCCGCGCTTGAGCTCCCACTGCCGGGCCAGCCACGGCACGGTCTGCGCCTGGAGCAGCTCCGCCCAGGTGAGGACCGTGTCCAGGGCGAAGGACTCCCCGGCGTACGTCGAGTCGCGGGTGCCCGAGGCGGTCACCACCGCGACCATCGCCCGCAGCTCCGGTCCCGCGTCGGCGGCCAGGGCCCACTGCACGAAGCCCTGGTAGCTCGCGCCGAACATGCCGAACGCGCCGGACCACCAGGGCTGGCGGCGCAGCCAGTCGAGGGTGTCCAGGCCGTCGTCGCGCTCGTGCACCAGGGGGTCGAAGGTGCCGCCCGAGCCGAACGTGCCGCGGCAGGACTGGATCACCATGTGGAAGCCGCGCTCGGCGGCCAGCCGGCCGAGCAGCCGCATCGGCCCGCCCCGCCCGTAGGGGGTGCGGATCAGCACGGTGGGCGCGCCCGGCAGGTCCGGGGCGTAGTGGTCGGTGCGCAGCGGCACACCGTCACGGACCCGCACCGCGATGCCGCGGGTGACGGTGACCCGCCGGGTGCGCGCGGGCGGCAGCCGCAGCGCGGCGGAGGCGAGCCGGACGGCCGGCCGGCCGAGCACGACGTCAGCCCTTCGCGCGCCGGAGCGGCTCGTCGCGGGCGGCCCGGACGGTGTCGCGGTGCTCCCGCATCGAGGCGGTCATCGCGGCCATGAACCGGTGCACGACCTCCAGCTCGTCGTCGCCGAAGCCGGCCATCACCTCGTCGGTGCGCCGGCCCAGCGGGCGGAAGAAGTCCGTCGCCAGCGCCGCGCCCCGCTCGGCATAGTGCAGGAAGACCTTGCGCCGGTCGGCGGTGTCGCGGTCGCGGCGGATGTGCCCAGCGCGCTCGAGCCGGTCGATCAGCGCGGTGACGGATCCGGAGGAGAGGCTGAGCTGCTCGCCGAGGCGCCCGGGGGTGATCGGTCGGCCGGCCAGCTCGGCGTCCATCACCGCGATCAGCGCCTGCAGGTCGGTGGCGCCCAGCCCGTGCAGGTTGGCGAAGGCGTGCCCGACGTGCTGCGCGTCGACCGAGTAGCGGCGCAGCTCGGCCGCGATCTCGGCGATCAGCTTCTCGCGGCGGGTGTCGCGCCGCCGGTACATGCCGTGGCCTGTCACGTCCGCCGCTTCCTCCCGCCGCCGCTCCGGTTGCAGCATAGCTCAGCAGCCGATAGTCTCGATCATCGAGATACTCGACAGTCGGCATACTTCCGGTGGCGGCGAGGTCTTGCGTCGAAGCAGTCCCGTCGAGAGACCGTGAGGGCATCCGATGTCTGTGTTCACCCGTGTGGCCCGCGGACGACTGGCCGCGTGGCTCACCGTGGTCGCCGCGATCGTCCTCGGCGCGGCCGTCTTCGGGCTGCCCAAGCCCGACAACCCGGCTCCCGTCTCCGCCACCGGCCTGTCCGTCGAGTGGCAGTCGACCCAGGTGGAGCGCCTCCAGGACCAGTTGCCCTCCCGCGACGTCCAGCCGGCGATCGTCGTGGTCAGCCGCGCCGACGGCGGGCCGCTCACCGAGGCCGACCGCGCGGCGCTCACCGGGCAGTCCGGCGACCTCGGCCGGTTCGCCGCCGGCGGTCGCGTCAGCCCACCGCAGGTCTCCCCCGACGGCACCGTCGCGCTCGTCGCCGTGCCGCTGCCCACCGGCGGCGGGCAGAAGGAGGTCGCCGGCCGGGTCGACGAACTCCGCGCCTCCCTGGACGACGTGCCCAAGACGCTCACCGTCGAGGTGACCGGCGGGCCCGCGTTCACCACCGACCTGACCAAGGTCTTCGACGGCGCCGACACCACGCTGCTCGTCGTCACCGCCTGCGTCGTCGCGCTGCTGCTGCTGATCACCTACCGCAGCCCGTTCCTGTGGATCGTGCCGCTCGTCGTCGTCGCGGCGACCGAGCAGCTCACGCTGCGCGCCCTCGACACGATCGTCCCGGCGGTCGGCATCAACCTGCCCGGCGGCGCCGTCACCGGCATCGCCAGCGTCCTGGTCTTCGGCGCCGCCACCGACTACGCGCTGCTGCTCATCGCCCGCTACCGGGAGGAGCTGCGCCGCGAGGAGGACCGCTTCGTCGCGATGCGCACCGCGCTGCGCCGCACCGCCGAGCCCATCCTCGCCAGCGGCTTCACCGTCGTGCTCGGCGTGCTCACCCTGCTGCTGTCCGAGCAGGAGCTGAACCGCGCCCTCGCCGTGGCCTGCGCGACGGGCGTCGTCCTCGCCATGCTCTCCGCGCTGTTCGTCCTGCCCGCCGCACTGGTGATCTTCGGCCGCGGCCTGTTCTGGCCGTTCGTGCCGCGAGTCGGCGGCACGGTCCGCGAGGGCCGGCTGTGGGGCCGGCTCGGCGCCGCCGTCGAACGCCGTCCGGTGCCGGTCGCCGTGCTCGCGACGCTGCTGCTCGCGGGGCTCGCCCTCGGCGGGCTCGGCATCCGCACCGGCCTGTCCGAAACCGAGCAGTTCCGGGTCAAGCCCGAGGCGGTGGCCGGCGCGGAGACCCTCGCCCGCGCCTTCCCCGCCGGGACTACCCAGCCGGTCGCGGTCCTGACCACCCCCTCGGCGGTACGGGCCGTCACGGACGCCGCCGCGGCCGTGCCCGGCGTCGTCTCGGCGCGACCCGGCGAGGCTGGCGCGCGGGTCGCCCAGGTCGACGTCGTGCTCGACGCGGAGCCCGGCACCGCCGCCTCCGACCGCACCGTCGAGGCGCTGCGCGACGCGGTCGCTGCCGTGCCCGGCTCCGCCCCGCCCGCGGTCGAGGGCGCCGCCGCGTTCGCCGGGGCCGTCGTGGGCGGCCCGGTCGCCGCGACCTACGACTCCGGCGAGGCCGACGGCAAGGACCTGCGGCTCATCCTGCCGGTCATCCTGCTGCTCGTCGGCGCCGTACTCGTGTTGCTCCTGCGCGGCCTGATCGCGCCGGTGCTGCTCGTGCTCACCGTGATCGCGTCGTTCTTCGCCAGCATCGGCGCGTCGTGGCTGATCTTCGACCACGTGCTCGGGTTCCCCGCGCTGGACAGCGGCGTGCTCCTGCTCGCCTTCGTGTTCCTGGTGGCGCTGGGCGTCGACTACAACATCTTCCTCGTCACCCGGGCCCGCGAGGACGCACGGCGCACCGGCACCCGGGACGGCATGCTGTCGGCCCTGCGGGTCACCGGCGGCGTCATCACGAGCGCCGGCATCCTGCTCGCGGCGGTCTTCGCCGTGCTGGGCGTCCTGCCGCTGATCCTGCTGACCCAGATCGGGATCATCGTCTGCGTCGGCGTCCTGCTGGACACCCTGCTCGTCCGGACGGTCCTGGTGCCGGCGCTGGCGTTCGCGCTCGGCGACCGCTTCTGGTGGCCGGGCCGGATCGCCCCCGAGCCCGCCACGGCCGACACCCCGGCCCATCTGGAGCCGGCGGCGGCCCGGGACTGAGAGACGCGATCCGGGGCCGTGGCGCGACCTGGCCCGCCGGGTCGGGGTCACCGGCGACGTCACGGACCCGGCGGAGGCCGCGGACCCCGGGTCAGGCGTCGGCGCGTACCGCCGCCGGTTCCGGTTCCGCCGGGGCGTCGCCCACCGCCCGGTCGCGGGTGGCCCAGGCCACCACGAACAACACCGTCCACGCCACCCCGAGCAGCATCGCCGTGGCGCTGCCGCTGGCGGTGCTCCACCCCAGGTAGAGGCGGGCGCCGACGATGCCGACCATCCCGGCCGCCGCGCCGGTCCACGCGGCCACCGCCACCGGCCAGCGCGCCCCGCGCGACAGCAGCCAGGCGAGGGTGCAGAGGCTGGCCGCCACCACGGCGTTCTGCGTCGGGAACAGGGCGGGATCCCGGCCCCCCGGGCCACCGGTGGCCGACCCCGTCACGTCGACCACCACGGCGAGCACCACCAGCGGCACGAACGCCCCCACCGTGCCGACCACGCTGAGCAGGTCGGCCCGCCAGGGCCGGTTGCGCCAGGCCAGCACCGCGGCCACGACGGCCACCAGCACGATCAGCGTCGACCCGCGCAGCGCCGAGACGACCGCCAGCGTGACGTCGGCCGCCCCCGGCGTACGCCGGTCGGCGAACCAGTCGGCGATGGCCCCGTCGATCACCGCCAGCCCGCTGTGCCGGACCACCGCCCCCAGCACCCAGGCGATGGCGAACCCCGCCACGAAGAGCAGCAGCAGCCCGCCGACCAGGTTGATCAGCAGCGTCCAGGCCGGCCCCACGTGCATGGCGAGCAGGAAAAACAGCACGCCGTAACGGCCGCTGAGCCAGCGCACCGGCCGCAGCCCGGCGGCCCGGGACGCCAGCGCCCGCGCCGGGTCCGGATTGCGGCCCAGCCACCGCCCCGCCAGCACCACCGCGACCAGCGCGGCCACCAGCACCAGCACGGCGCCGGTGGCCCGCCCCAGCAGCCGGGAGACCGTCTCGTACGACTCGCCGGCCAGGTTGCCGGCCAGCACCGAACCGCCCACCCAGGTCACCGCGCCGGCGAGGTTCCACGGCGCGAACCGCCGGTACGGCATCCCTGCCGCGCCGGCCAGCCGGGGCACCAGGGTGCGGGCGAAGGCCACCCAGCGGGCGGTCAGCACGCCACGCCCGCCCAGCCGGCCCAGCATCGCGTCCGCCCGGCCCCACCGCTCGTGGCCCACCCGGCCCCCGAGCCGACCGGCCCGCAGCCGGGGCCCGTACCGGCGGCCGGCACGGAACGCGAGTGTGTCCCCGATCACGGCTGCAAGGATCATCACCAGCAGGGCCGGCGCGAGCCGCAGCGTCCCCGCGTACGCTAGGAAACCGACCAGCAGCAGGGTCGCCTCGCCCGGCACCAGCAGACCGAAGATCACGGCGGTCTCCCCCGCGACGATCATCGCGGCGATCACATAGATCAGCAGGGGCGGCAGGCCCTGCAGCCAGGTCAGCAGGTCGTGCATCGGGCCCCCATTCCCACGGGGGTCAGCATGCCAGGCGCTGAAACGGTCGGAACATCAGTTTCGGCAGAGATCCGGGCCATCTGGGGGGAGACCCCGACGCGTGCCCCGGCAACCGCAGACAGGAGTATGAAGCGTATGCAGCTTCGCACCGACCTCCGCAACGTCGCCATCATCGCCCACGTCGACCACGGCAAGACGACCCTGGTCGACGCCATGTTGCGGCAGGCCGGCGCCTACGGCGCCCGCGGCGAGGTAACCGAGCGGGTCATGGACTCGATGGACCTCGAACGGGAAAAGGGCATCACGATCCTGGCCAAGAACACCGGCGTGCGGTACATGCCGGCGGACGGCTCCGACCCGGTGACCATCAACATCATCGACACCCCCGGCCACGCCGACTTCGGCGGCGAGGTCGAGCGCGGCCTGACCATGGTCGACGGGGTGGTGCTGCTGGTGGACGCCAGTGAGGGCCCCCTGCCGCAGACCCGGTTCGTGCTCCGCAAGGCGCTCAAGGCCCGCATGCCGATCATCCTCGTGATCAACAAGGTGGACCGTCCCGACGCCCGCATCAAGGAGGTCGTGGACGACACCTACGAGCTCTTCCTCGACCTGGACGCCGACGAGGAGCAGATCGACTTCCCGATCGTCTACGCCTGCGCCCGCGACGGCATCGCCTCGCTGACCCAGCCCGCCGACGGCGCGGTCCCGGACGACAGCCACAACCTCGAGCCGCTGTTCCGCACCCTGCTCGACACCATCCCGCCGCCCGCGTACGAGGAGGACGCGCCGCTGCAGGCGCACGTCACCAACCTCGACGCGTCCCCGTTCCTCGGCCGGCTGGCGCTGTGCCGGGTGCGGCAGGGCACCATCCGCAAGGGCGAGACCGTGGCCTGGTGCCGCACCGACGGCAGCACCCAGCGGGTCCGCATCTCCGAGCTGCTGATGACCGAGGGCCTGGAGCGCAAGCCCGCCGACTCGGCCGGCCCGGGCGACATCATCGCGGTCGCCGGCATCCCCGAGATCATGATCGGTGAGACCCTGGCCGACGCGGAGAACCCGCAGCCCCTGCCGCTGATCACCGTCGACGAGCCGGCCATCTCGATGACCATCGGCACCAACACCTCGCCGCTGGTCGGCCGGGTCAAGGGCGCCAAGGTCACCGCCCGCATGGTCAAGGACCGGCTCGACAAGGAGCTGATCGGCAACGTGTCGCTGCGGGTGCTGCCCACCGAGCGCCCGGACGCCTGGGAGGTGCAGGGCCGCGGCGAGCTGGCCCTGGCCATCCTGGTCGAGCAGATGCGCCGCGAGTCCTTCGAGCTGACCGTGGGCAAGCCGCAGGTCGTCACCAGGGAGATCGACGGGAAGACCTGCGAGCCGGTCGAGCGGCTCACCATCGACGCCCCCGAGGAGTACCTCGGCGCGATCACCCAGCTCCTCGCGACCCGCAAGGGCCGGATGGAGCAGCTGGTCAACCACGGCACCGGCTGGATCCGGATGGAGTGGCTGGTCCCGGCCCGCGGCCTGATCGGCTTCCGCACCGAGTTCCTCACCGAGACCCGGGGCACCGGCATCCTGCACCACGTGTTCGAGTCGTACGAGCCGTGGTTCGGCGAGCTGCGCACCCGCAACAACGGCTCGCTGGTCGCCGACCGCTCGGGCGCGGTCACCGCGTTCGCGATGACCAACCTCCAGGAGCGCGGCCAGCTCTTCGTCGAGCCCGGCACCGAGGTGTACGAGGGCATGATCGTCGGGGAGAACTCCCGCTCCGACGACATGGACGTCAACATCACCAAGGAGAAGAAGCTGACCAACATGCGCTCCTCCACGGCCGACGAGACCGAGAAGCTGATCCCGCCGCGCAAGCTGTCGCTGGAGCAGGCCCTCGAGTTCTGCCGCGAGGACGAGTGCGTCGAGGTCACCCCGGCCGCCGTCCGGATCCGCAAGGTGGTGCTCGACCAGACCGCCCGCGGCCGGGCCGCCGCCCGCCGCAAGCACGCCGGCTGACGTACGACCGCAGCCTCCCCGGAGCCCGGACCGCCCCGCGCGGTCCGGGCTCCGCCCGTTCGCGACGCCCGGGTCAGGCGGGGCGGGTGGCGAGGAAGGCGAAGAGGTCGGGCACCGGGCCGGGGCCGGACTCGACCGTGCGGACCAGGGTCAGGCCGGCGTCGGTGACCGCGTTGAGCAGGTCGGCCAGCGGGACGTGCCACGCGCCCACACGCGCCCGCACCCCGTGCTGCGTCCAGGCCCGGAAGCTGCGCTCCCGGTCGGCGTAGCCGCCGTCGACCACGATCCGCCCCGGGTCGGACCGGTCGGCGAACGCCCCGACGTAACACGGGTGCACTCCGACGTGAACGAACCGCCCGCCGGGCGCGAGCACCCGGGCCGCCTCGGCGACCACCGCCGCGTAGTCCGGCACGTCGGTGTGGGCCAGCACGCACGCCACGGCCGGCACCGAGCCGTCGGCGACCGGCAGCGCCGCCGCGTCGGCGCGGGCCACCGGCAGGCGCGGCCGGGCGTGCCGCAACTGCCCGCCCGACAGGTCGACCCCCACCGGGTGCCACCCCAGCCGGCGCAGCTCCGCCGCCTGCAAGCCGGTGCCGCAGCACAGGTCGAGGCAGCGGCCGGCGCCCGCACCGAGCAGGTCGCGCAGCCGGCCGCGGACCCGGGTCATGTAGTCGCTGGACGTGTCGGCGGCGAACGCCTCGTACCAGTCGGCGTGCGCGTCGTAGGCGGCGGCGACCGTCATCCCCGCACGGTACGACGCATCGCCCCGTTCCGCCGCCCCGCCGGTGATCCGCTACGGTCACCCGCATGACCTGGGACGAGCTCGACGCCCACCTGGACGGGGTGCCCGGCACCGTGTCGGCGTACCTGGGGCGGCCCGGCGCCGACCCCGCCTGGACCCGGCACGCCGACGCCACCCACTACGCGGCCAGCACCATGAAGGCGGCGGTGCTCGTCGCGCTGCACCGGGCCGCCGAGGCCGGCGCCCTCGACCTGGACGCCCCGGTGCCGGTGCGCAACAAGTTCGACTCGGCGCTGCCCGGCGCGCCCCGCTTCTCCTGCGCCCGCCACTACGACAACGACGAGGCCGTCTGGGAGCGGGTCGGCGACAGCGCGCCGCTGCGCTGGCTCGCCCACCGGATGATCGTCCGCTCCAGCAACCTGGCCACCAACATCGTCATCGGCCACGTCGGCCTGGCGGCGGTAGCGGAGGTCTGGGCGCTCGCCGGGGCCCGGCACAGCGTCACCGGGCGGGGCATCGAAGACTTCGCGGCCCGCGAGGCGGGCATCACCAACCTGGTCACCGCCGCCGACCTGGCCGCCCTGCTCGGCGCGCTGGCCACCGGGGCGGACACCCCGGGCCCGCTCGCCTCGCCGGCCGGCTGCGCCGCCATGCTCGACGTGCTGTTCGCCCAGGAGCACCGCGAGGACCTCGCCGCCGGGCTGCCCGAGGGCACCCGCATCGCGCACAAGAACGGCTGGGTGCACGGCGTGCGGCACGGCGCCGGGGTGGTCTTCCCCGACGACGCGCCGGCGTACGCGGTCGTCGCCTGCACCACCACCGACCTCGCCGACGGCGGCCCCGACGGCGAGGGGACGGAGGACGATGCCTGCCGGCTGATCGCCAGGATCTCCGCCGCCGCCTGGGCCGCCCGGCACGACCTGTGACAGCCGCTCAGCCGGCCGGGGCCAGCGCCGCGCGGAACCAGTCGACGGTGGCGGCCAGCGCCTCCGCGAGCGGCGTGGGCCGGACCCCGAACCGGGTCTCGAACGCCGTGGAGTCCATCACCTGCGGCTCCCGGTACTGGTAGAACAACTCGGCGTACTCGCGCATGAACGCCTCGTCGAACGGCCCCCACGGCCGGGGCGAGTCCAGCACGTCGACGGCGAACGGGCGGCCCACCAGACGCTCGACGATCCGGTGCACCTCACGGGTGGTGGGCGCCGGCGCGGCGGGCAGGTGCCAGACCCGCCCGGCGGCCTCCGGGTGGTCGCCGAGCAGCGCCAGGCCGTCCGCCACGTCGGGCAGGTAGCTATAGCTGTGCGGCAGGTCGATGTCGCCCAGCGCCAGCGCGGTGCCGCCGGTCAGCACGGCCGGGAAGACGGTGCCGCCGAGGCTGGAGTTGAACACGCCGGGCCCGAAGAAGTCCGCCGAGCGGCCCATCACGACGGACACCTGACCCCGCCGGTGCGCGTCGAGGTACGCCGCGTCCAGGTCGGCCCGCATCCTGCCCTTGCGGCTCACCGCCCGCCACGGCGTCTCCTCGGTCATCACCGACCCGCCGGTCGGCCCGTACGGGTAGAGCGTGTCGAGCACGACCAACCGCGCGCCCGCCGCCGCGGTCGCGGCCAGCACGGCGCGCTGCATGCGGGGCATCACCTCGACCTGCTGCGCGTAGGGCACGTTCGCACAGTGGTGGACGACCGTGGCGCCGGCCAGCGCGGCGATGGCCTGCCCCGGGTCGGTGAGGTCGGCGGCGAGGCGCTCGGCGCCCGGCACGGCGGCCTCGCCGCGCCGGCTGACGATGCGGACCCGACGGCCCCGGCCGGCCAGGTGCGCGGCGAGGGTGGTGCCGGCCGGCCCGGCACCCAGGACGACGTGCAGTTCTCCGGACATCTCGACTCCTCATTGTTATAGGTCATCGCGTTTGTTAGAGCCTCTAACCAAAGTTATGATCTGTCAACAGTGCCGCGTGTCACGCGGCCGACCGGACGGAGAGACGACGTGCCGAAGACCGACGACGGCCCGCGCGGGAGGTACCGCGCCCAGGTGCGCTCCGAGATCAAGCGCGCCGCCCTCGACCAGGTCGCCGCCGGCGGGGCGGCCGCCGTCGCGCTCAACGCCATCGCCAAACGGCTCGGCGTCTCCGGTCCGGCCCTTTACAAGTACTTCGGCAGCCGCGACGAACTGCTCACCGAACTGATCCTCGACGGGTACGCCGACGTCGCCGCCGCCGTCGCCGAGGCCGCCGAGGCATCGGCCGGGCAACCCGCCCGCGACCGGCTGCACGCCCTCGCGGCGGCATTCCACGCCTGGGCGGTCGCCCACCCGCAGACCTACCTGCTGCTCACCGGCCCGCCGAGCCCCACCTACCAGGCCCCGCCCGACACCGTCGACCGGGCCCGGGCGGTGCTCGGCCCGTTCCTCGGCGTCCTCGCCCACGGCCGGCCCGCTCCCCGGGCCACCGCCCTGCGCGACCAGCTCACCCGGTGGTCCGCCGACACGCCCGAGGTGGCCGCCTGGGTCCGGGCGTACGCGCCCGAGGCCGACGCCGGGGCGGCACTGGCCGCAGCCGTCACCGTCTGGACCCGCCTGCACGGCGTCATCGGACTGGAGGCGGTCGGCCACTTCGCCGGGATGGGCTTCGCGCCGGCGACCCTGCTCCGCGCCGAGATCGACGCGCTCGCCGACGCGTACGGGCTGCCCTGAGCCGTCACTCCAGCAGATGCGCCCGCAGCGCCGCCACGACGTCGTCGGTGATCCCGAGCCCGTCCCGCAGGTACGCCCCGAACGAACCGTGCACCCGGCGCACCTCCCCGTACGCGGCGTCGAGGTATTCCTCGCGCACCTCCAGCACCGGCCGCACCGCCCCGACGTCCAGCCCCGGCTGCCGCCGGCGCATCGCCTCCAGGAGGACCTCCCGCAGGCTCTCGGTCAGCGCGTTGTTCGCCAGGTAGTCCGCCCGGATCGCGGTCTCGTCCACGCCGAGCGCGCTGAGCAGCAGCACCGTCAACCAGCCGGTGCGGTCCTTGCCGGCCGAACAGTGGTAGACCAGCGGCAGGTTCCGCGCCTCCGCGGCCAGCCGCACCGCCGCGCCGAAACTCTCCCGCGCCGACGCCCCCGTGACGAACCAGCGGTAGATCGCCGCCATCGCCGCCGAAGTGCCCTGCTCGGCCAGGGCCGCGTACGCGCCCAGGTCGTGCCCGAGCAACATCGCCGAGACGTAGGTGAAGACGGGGTGCTCGGCGTCGTGCACCGGCAGGTGCACCACGGTCGGCTCACCCGGCAGCCGGTCCGGCGGGGCGACCACGATCTCCGAGTGGTCCCGGAGGTCAACCACGCAGGCCGGGCCGAGCTTCGCCAGCACCGGCAGGTCCTCGTCGGCCAACCGGCCCAGCGCCGGGGTGCGGATCAGCACGCCCGGCCGCACCCGCCGGCCGTCCACGCCGACCAGCCCGCCGAGGTCCCGCGCGTTCGGCGCGCCCACCAGATCCCAGCCCCGCTCGCTCATGCCGGCACTCCGCTCCGCTCCGTGCCGCCATGAGGCACCACCGCACCGCACCTGATGATTCGCTCGCTCCGCTCGCTCATGCCGGCCTCCCCTTCGCCCGTGCGTGTCCGTATAGGGTGCCGGACATGACGATCGCCGCGGTGCGCACCCACCGGCTCTCCGCCCCCCTGCACACCCCGTTCGTCACCGCGCTGCGCCGCACCACCACCGTGGAGACCCTGGTGGTGGAGGTCGTCGACGCCGACGGCCGCGCCGGCTACGGCGAGGCGCCGCAGGTGTGGCAGGTGACCGGGGCGTCGGTGGCCGGCTCCGAGGCGTGCGTCCGCGACCTGCTCGGCCCGGCGCTCACCGGGCGGGACGCCGACGACCTGGTGGCCCGCTGCACCGAGGTGCAACGGGCCGTCGCCGGCAACGAGGCGGCGAAGGCGGCCGTCGACGTCGCCCTGCACGACCTGGCGGCGCGGCGGCTCGGCGTACCGCTGGTGCGGCTGCTCGGCGGCACGGCCCTGCGGGTCCCCACGGACGTCACGCTCGCCGCCGGCGACGCGGTGGACCTGGCGGCGGCGGCCCGGCAGCGGCGGGCGGAGGGCTTCGGCGTGCTCAAGATGAAGGTGGGCACCGACGCGGCCGGCGACCTGGAGCGGGTCCGCGCCGTGCGGGCGGCCGTCGGCCCGGACGTGCGGATCCGGCTCGACGCCAACCAGGGCTGGACCCCGCGCGAGGCGGTCCGGGTGATCCGCGGCGTCGAGGACGCGGGGCTGGACGTGGAACTGGTGGAGCAGCCGGTCCCCCGCTGGGACCTCGACGGGCTGGCCTGGGTCAGCGACCGGGTGGACGTGCCGGTCCTCGCCGACGAGTCGGTCTTCGGCGTCCGCGACCTGGTCGAGGTGATCCGCCGCCGGGCCGCCGACATGGTCAACGTCAAGCTCGCCAAGTGCGGCGGCCTGCACCCCGCCCGGACCCTGCTCGACCTGGCCGCCGCGCACGGCCTCGGCACCGTCGTCGGGTCGATGATGGAGAGCGAGGTGGGCATCGGCGCCGCCGCCAGCCTGGTCGCCGCCTACGGCACCACGGCCGTCGCCGACCTGGACGCCGCCTGGTGGCTGGCCTGGTCGCCGGTGCGGGACGGCCTCCGGTACGACGGCGCGACCGTCGTGCTGCCGGACGCGCCGGGCCTCGGCGTGACCTCCGTGAATGAAGCAAAGATGCAGACTCGTGATTGCTGACTGGCGGAAACTTTCATAGGGTCGCGGGAACGATCGAGCTGGGGGTGGACGTGGAGCTGCAACCGGGCCGGGAGGCCGTGGTCCGGGTCGCCGTCGCGACCCTCTGGACCGCCCCCGAGGCGGTACGACCCGTCGACGGTCCCGCCCTGGCCGCGCGCACCGACATCGCGGCCTGGATCTCCGGGATGGACACCGACCAGCAGGTCGGCGACTGCGTGCTGAGCCAACTGCTGCTCGGCGAGCGGGTGCTCGTCACCGACGTGCGCCCGGACGGCTGGGCGCAGGTGGTGGCCGTCGAGCAGCCGGCCCCGGGGCTGCACCCGCGCGGCTACCCCGGCTGGCTCCCCGCCGAGCAGCTCGCCCCGGGCGCGGGCCCCGCCGACGCCGAGCCGCTCGTGGTCGACGCCACCGTCACCGCCCTGCGCACCGCCCCGGGCGGCGCCGAGGTCGTGCCCGGGGTGGTCCTCGGCACCCGGCTGGCCCCGGCCGGCCCGGCGGTCGACGGCTGGCGCCCCGTGCATGCGCCCGGTCACGCCGACCCGCTCTGGCTGCCCGCCGCCCACGCCGTGCCGGTGCCCACCACGCCCCCGTCGGCCGGGGAGGTGCTGGCCGTCGCCCAGCGGCTGGTCGACGTCGTCTACATCTGGGGCGGCGTGTCCGCGTACGGCATCGACTGCTCCGGCCTGGTCCACCTGGCCTGGCGGCGGCTCGGCGTGCTGCTGCCGCGCGACGCCGACGACCAGGCCGCGGCGACCACGCCGGTGCCGTTGGGCACGGAACGCCCCGGCGACCTCTACTTCTTCGCCCGGCCCGGCCGGAAGATCCACCACATCGGCATCGTCACCGCCGACCCGCGTCCAGGCGACGACCGGCGGATGCTGCACGCCTGCTACCTGCAGCGCCGGGTGCTGGAGGAGCGGCTGCCGGCCGAACGCACCGCCACCCTGGTCGGCGCGCACCGGGTCTGACCCGCGTACGGCACGAGGGGGCGCTCCCGGTCCGGGAGCGCCCCCTCGTCGCGCGGGTACGCCTCAGCGGCGGGCGTCGGACAGCAGGCGGCGCCGGTCGTGGGAGGACTTGACCAGGCTGGCCACGGTCGCCACGGCGAGAGTGCCGAGGATGACCGTCAGCGAGAGCCAGATCGGGATGTGCGGGGCCCAGGAGACGGGCTCCCCACCGTTGACGAACGGCAGGTTGTTGTCGGCGAGCGCCTCCAGCACCAGTTTCACGCCGATGAAGCCGAGCACCACGGCCAGGCCGTAGGTGAGGTAGATGAGCCGGTCCAGCAGGCCGCCGAGCAGGAAGTAGAGCTGCCGCAGCCCCATCAGCGCGAAGACGTTGGCGGTGAAGACCAGGTACGGCTCCTGCGTGATGCCGAAGATCGCCGGGATCGAGTCGAGCGCGAAGATCAGGTCGGTGGTGCCGATGGCGATCATGACGATCAGCATCGGGGTGAACATCCGCTTGCCCTTCGGCGAGCGGGTGGTCAGCTTGGCGCCGTCGTAGTCCCGCGAGATCGGCAGCGCCTTGCGGCTCCACCGGATCAGCACGTTCTCGCTGAAATCGTCCTCGTCCGGCTCGCCCTGCCGGACGAAGTTGATCGCGGTGTAGATGAGGAACGCGCCGAAGATGTAGAACACCCAGGAGAACTGGGAGATCAGCGCGGCGCCGGCGGCGATGAACCCGCCCCGCATGACCAGCGCCAGCACGATGCCGATGAGCAGCACCTTCTGCTGGTACTTCCGGGGCACGCCGAAGCGCGCCATGATGATCACGAAGACGAAGAGGTTGTCGACCGAGAGGCTGTACTCCGTCAGCCAGCCGGTGTAGAACTCCCCCGCCGCGCTCGCCCCGGAGGCGAGCCAGACGCCGGCGCCGAAGATCAGGGCCAGGGCGACATAGAAGCCGACCCACAGGCTCGACTCGCGCACGCTCGGCTCGTGCGGCCGCCGACCGATGATCAGCAGATCCACGAGCAGGATCCCGGTCAGTACGACGAGGGTCCCCGCCCAGACCAGTCCGGACACGTCCAAGGTTCATTCCTCCGGCAGACACGCAACGACGGGCACACCGTACGCCCTCGGTGGGCGCGGTGTGCCGGTGACGCTGACTCTGGTGACTGTCGGAGGTCTCTTCCGCCATCGCCCCTGGAGGCGGTGACCGACGGGGCCGGGTCGCCCACCAGGGATCGGCGCTCGACCGTGCTGACGACTCCGTCGCGGGGGAATACTCCCCTCCTCGTCCGCCATTCTTGCCCACCGCGCCCAGCCACCGCACCTCGGGTTGGCCGTGTCTTCGCCCACCAACAGCCGCCGATCATTTCGGTGAGGCTGAGCGCACTCTGCGTACGGCATCCTAGGAGGCTAGGTGCTCCGGAGTGGCGGGGTCGCGCGGGTCCGCCGGCGACCCGCCGGGCACCAGCGGGTCGGCCAGCGGCCAGCCGGCCGCGAGCAACGCGTCGCAGGCGGCCACCGCGCGGGCCAGCCGCTCCGGATGCGGGCCGGTCAGCTCGACCACCGGCACCCCGCACCCGGCCAACACCGTCCGGAACCGCCCGGTCATCCACGCCCGCAGGTGCTCCCCGTCGCGCAGCCCGTCGTCGTCGAAGGGCACCCCGACGTGGTCGGTCAGCAGGTACAGCGCGGGCCGCCGAGCCGCCACGCGCACCTCCGTCGACGCCGACCCGAGGTAGCGCTCCTCCCACACGGCGGTGGCCCGGGCGTCGGTGTCGCAGAACAGCAGCGGGCCGCACGACCGGGCCGCCGCGTCCTCCGCCGCCTGCTGCTCCCGGACCACCTCGGCGAAGTCGTCGCGGTCCCACACCACGTCGAAGATCGTGGCCGCCGGGTCCCGCTCGCGCAGCCGGGCCAGCTTCCGCTCGGTCAACTCCCGGCCGTACTCGGGGACCCACCGGGTGCCGTAGTGCTCCGCGAGGGCGGCGGCCATCATGGTGGTGCCCGTGGACTCCGCGCCGACCACCACCACCCGCCACACGAACCACGCCCGCACCGGCGCGCTGAGCCGGCCCCAGTGGCCCACCGGGTCCGCACGCACCGCCGTCCCGGAGACCGGCACGCACCGCCGCCCCTGGTCCACGCACACGCCGACGGCGTCGAAGCGCCGGGCCAGTTCCTCGCCGTACGCCTCGGAGGAGAAGACGGCGTCCACCCGCCGCCCGCCCAGCGCCTCGCGGAACACCGCGCAGTGCAGGTCCCACACGCCCGGGTCGGCGTAGTCCACCGGGTGGTCGTCGTACCGCCCGACGAAGCGGACCCACGGGGTGTCCGCGTGCACCTCGCGCAGCCAGTCCAGCCGCAGCGCGAGCGGGATCGACTCCCGGCGCGAGGGCGCCACCACCACGGTGACGGCCGCGCAGCGGGCGGCGGCGGCCTCGATCAGCGCGTGGTGGCCGGCGTGCGGCGGATAGAACTTGCCCACCACCAGCCCGTGCCGGAACTCCGGCGCCCCCGGCCCTGCCGCGCCGCCGCTACCCGCCGCCGGGCGTTCGTCGGCCGGCGCCGGGCCCGTCACGCCGCCACCGTGGCCGGACCGGACGGCGCCCGGGTCGCGCCGGCGCCGCGCCGCAGGTCCGCCCGCCACTCGCGCAGCCCGAGCACGCAGAGGCCGAGGAAGATCAGGTAGAGCACCGCCGTGAGGTACAGGCCCTTGTAGGCGTACAGCGGGATGTAAATCAGGTCGGCCGTGATCCACAGCCACCAACTCTCCACCCGCTTGCGGGTCTGCCCGTACGTGGCCAGCAGCGACAGCGCGGTGGTCAGCGCGTCCGGCAGCGGCACGGTGGAGTCCGTGGCGCGGTCCAGCAGCACCCACAGCGCGCCGGTCAGCGCCACCCCGGCCAGCCCCAGCGCCCACCACTCCCGGCGGCTGGTCCGGCTGACCGTCAGCCGGCTGCGCCGCTCGCCGCCGTAGAGCCACGCCCACCACCCGTACAGGCCCAGGACGACGTAGACGACCTGGAGGCCGGCGTCGGCGTACAGGCCGGCCGTCCAGAACAGCAGCATCAGCAGCAACACGTTGGCGATGCCGACCGGCCAGTTGGCGATCCGCTGCCGGGCCACCAGCCAGACGTTGAGCACCCCGGTGGCGAAGCCCAGCAGCTCCGCGCGGGTGGTGCCGGTGCCCGCCACGGTGAACGCCGTGCCGGTGAGCCAGTCGATCATGCCTCTCCCCTTTCCGCGCGCCCGCCCTAGAGCCGCCCGACCACCGGGAACAGGCCCCCGCGACGGCGGGCCGCCGGGGCGACGTGAAAGGCTGCGGCCATGGTGCTTGAGGTCGCGCTCATCGACGTACTGCCGGGACACGAGGACGAGTTCGCCGCCGCGTACGCCAAGGGGCACCCGGTGCTCGCCGGGACGCCGGGCTGCCGGTCGGTGCGGATGACCCGGGGCGTGGAGTCCCCGTCCCGGTTCGTGCTGCTGGTCGAGTGGGACTCGGTCGAGGCGCACAACGACAACTTCCGGGGCACCGAGCGCTTCACGCAGTGGCGGGCGCTGATCGGCCCGTACTTCGCAAACCCGCCGCTGGTCGAGCACTTCGTGGACGTGCCGGCCTGAGACTGTCGTACCCCTGACCTACCCTGCGCGGTGCACGCGCCGGCTGCCGGTCCCGACGGGCTCGGGGGCGCCGGGCCCGGTGGCCCGCGCGGCGATATCCGGCGGGCAGCGTCTCGGCCGCGCTGCTCGCACGCGGCCGGGTCGGTCGGCAGGCATCGCCGCCTCGGCAGGGATCACCCGGCGGCACGCCGGCTCAGCGCCGCGCTCGTCTCCTCCGGGCTGAGCGCCGCGTCCAGCAGCCAACCGGTGAGCTGGTCGTAGCGGTCGACGTCGGCCGTCGTCGCCAGGCGCACGTCGGTGGTCAGCGCCTCCAGCATCACCGTGCGGGGGTCGGCCGGGTCGGGAAACGAGTAGCAGGAGTACGGCGTGAGCGGCTGCGCCCCGCCCCGCGCGGCGACGCCCCGAGGCAGCAGCCGGATCGTCACGTGCGGCAGGCCGGCCAGGTCGACCAGGTGCCGCAACTGCTCCTGCCACACCTGCGGCGGGGTGTCGCCGGCCTCGAAGGCCGCCTCGGCGAGCAGCGCCGTGTAGCGGGGCGGGTCGGCCCGCCGCAGCACCTCGTGCCGCATCGCGCGGGCGCGCACGTCGGCATCCACGTCGACGGTCGGGTCGAGCAGCCGCCCGGCGGCGATCCGCAGCCGCGCGTACGCCGGGGTCTGGAGCAGCCCCGGCACGACGGCGGGCTGCCAGTCCACGATGGTCGCCGCTCCCGCCTCCAACTCGGCGTAGGTGCGCTGCCGCTCCCCCATCTCCCCCAGCGCCTTCCACCAGCCCCGGCTGGTGGCGGCGTCGCGGGCGATGACGATGAGCGCCTCCCGCTGCGGCGGCGGCACCTCGTAGACGTCGAGCAGGTCGAGGACGTCGGCGAGATCCGGCCGGCTCTGCCCCAGCTCGATGCGGGACAGCTTGGAGGTGGACGCCCAGCCGAGCCGGTCGCAGACCTGCTCCAGTGTCAGCCCCTCCCGCCTGCGCAACTGGCGCAGCTCGGCGCCCAACCGCGCGCGTCGAATGACCGGACTCGTTGGCAACGGCATCCCCGCCTCCCCACCGAGGGAGAGTACGCAGGACGATCACCCAGCGCAATAGTTCGCTCGCGTACCGCAATCGAGGCTAGTGGCCCCGTTGCCGACCGGGCCCCGCCGGTCGCCCGTAAGGGTCGGTACGTGCCGAACGAGCAGACGTCGCCGACCAGGTCACGGGCGGTGCAGTACGGCGGGCGCCTCCGGGACCCCCGGGCCCGGCGCCCGGGGCCGCGTACGCTCGGTGGACGCGTGCGGTGATCTTCGGGCGACGGGCCGGCCTCGTGGCGTGACCACAGGGCGAGGAACCCGGCGGAGCCGCCGGGTTCCTCGCCGGGCGGTCACTTCACGCCGGCGGCGTCCATGCCGCGCAGCTCCTTCTTCAGGTCGGCGACCTCGTCGCGGATGCGGGCGGCCAGCTCGAACTGCAGCTCCCGGGCCGCGGCCAGCATCTGGTCGTTGAGCTCCTGGATGAGCTGGGCCAGCTCGGCCCGGGCCATCCCCTCCCGCGCGGGGCCGGCGCCGCCGGCCCGGCCGCGACTGCGGGTCTCCTTGACCGGCGCCTTGCCCCGGGACAGCTGCCGCACCGCACCGCCGACGCGGCTGTTCTCGGTGTCCTCCGCCTCGCGGTAGATGTCGTCGAGGATGTCGTGGATCTTCTTGCGCAGCGGCTCCGGGCTGATGCCGTGCGCCTCGTTGTGCGCGATCTGCTTGGCCCGCCGCCGGTTGGTCTCGTCGATCGCGTCCGCCATCGACGGAGTGATCTTGTCGGCGTACATGTGCACCTGGCCCGAGACGTTCCGGGCCGCCCGGCCGATGGTCTGGATCAGCGACCGGCCACTGCGCAGGAAGCCCTCCTTGTCGGCGTCGAGGATGGCGACCAGCGACACCTCGGGCAGGTCGAGGCCCTCCCGGAGCAGGTTGATGCCGACCAGCACGTCGTAGTCGCCCTTGCGCAGCTCGCGCAGCAGCTCCACCCGGCGCAACGTGTCGACCTCGGAGTGCAGGTAACGCACCCGGATGCCGTTCTCCAGGAGGTAGTCGGACAGGTCCTCGGCCATCTTCTTCGTCAGCGTGGTGACCAGCACCCGTTCGTCGCGCTCGGTGCGCAGCTTGATCTCGTGCATCAGGTCGTCGATCTGGCCCTTGGTGGGCTTCACGACGACCTCGGGGTCGATCAGGCCGGTCGGCCGGATCACCTGCTCGACGAACTCGCCCTGGGCCTGCTCCAGCTCCCAGGGGCCGGGCGTGGCGGACAGGAAGACCATCTGGCCCACCCGCTCCAGGAACTCGTCGAACCGCAGCGGCCGGTTGTCGGCCGCGCTGGGCAGCCGGAAGCCGTGGTCGATCAGCATCCGCTTGCGTGACGCGTCGCCCTCGTACATGCCGCCGATCTGCGGGATGGTCACGTGCGACTCGTCGACGACCGTCAGGAAGTCGTCGGGGAAGTAGTCGAGCAGGCAGTGCGGCGGGCTGCCCGGCAGCCGGCCGTCGATGTGCATCGAGTAGTTCTCGATGCCGGAGCAGAAACCGACCTGCCGCATCATCTCGATGTCGTAGGTCGTGCGCATCCGCAGCCGCTGGGCCTCCAGCAGCTTGCCCTGCCGCTCCAGCTCGGCCAACCGCTCGCCCAGCTCGGCCTCGATGTCGCGGATCGCCCGCTCCATCCGCTCCGGGCCGGCCGCGTAGTGGGTGGCCGGGAAGATCAGCAGGTGGTCGACCTCGCGGACCACGTCGCCGGTGAGCGGGTTGAGGTAGTAGAGCTTCTCCACCTCGTCACCGAAGAGCTCGATCCGGACGGCCAGCTCCTCGTAGGCCGGGATGATCTCCAGCGTGTCGCCCCGGACCCGGAAGGTGCCCCGGTTGAAGGCCATGTCGTTGCGCGAGTACTGGATGTCGACCAGGCGGCGCAGCAGCTGGTCGCGGTCGAGCTCCTGCCCGACGGCGACGCGCACGGCCCGGTCGAGGTATTCCTCCGGGGTGCCCAGGCCGTAGATCGCCGAGACGGTGGCCACCACCACCACGTCGCGCCGGGTGAGCAGCGACATCGTCGCCGAGTGCCGCAGCCGCTCGACCTCCTCGTTGATCGAGGAGTCCTTCTCGATGTAGGTGTCGGTCTGCGGGATGTAGGCCTCGGGCTGGTAGTAGTCGTAGTAGGAGACGAAATACTCCACCGCGTTGTGCGGCAGCAGCTCGCTGAACTCCTTGGCCAGCTGCGCGCAGAGCGTCTTGTTGGGCGCGAGCACCAGCGTCGGCCGCTGCAACCGCTCGACGAGCCACGCCGTGGTGGCGCTCTTGCCGGTGCCGGTCGCGCCGAGCAGCACCGTGTTGCGGTCGCCGCGTCGGACCCGACGCTCCAGGTCGTCGATGGCCGCCGGCTGGTCGCCGGCCGGCTGGAAGTCGCTGACGACCTGGAAGCGGCCGTCGAGCCGGGGAATGTCGAGCGCCATGACCTCAACGGTACGCCGGGGGTCCGACACCCCGCGCCGACTACGGAGGGTCCCTGATCGGCTTCAATATTCCCATTGTGTGGCCGATCTCACGAGACTACGCTCTCAGTGTAGGCCGCTCGCGGCGGCCGACCGGGCAGGCGGCCAGGCCCTCAGCGGCCGGCCCGCCCCCGGCACAGGGGTCGCAGCACCCGGCACGCCCGGCGTGCGCACCCGACGTGGTCGCGCCCGAGGCGCTGACCGGCCGCCGCGAGCGCCCCTGCACGTCACCCCGCGACGGTGAATCCCGTTCAACCATCCGTGGACACCTCCGCCGCCCGGGCCACCCGTCCCGACCCGACCTTCCCGCCGCAGGACCGCCCGCCGCACGACGACGCCCACACCGGGGCCGTCCCGCGGGTGCTGACCGGCCGCCGGCGCACCACCCTGCTGGTGCTCGCGGTCGTGGCCGTGCTCTCCGCGGCGGCGCTGGTCGCGGGGCTGGTGAGCTGGTCTCCCGACCGGTCGGAGCCGCCCCGGGCGCTGACCAGCGACGAGCGCGACCGGCTGGCCGCGATGCGGGTCACCAACCACCGCGACCTGCGGGCCGGGGTGCGGGTGACGACGGGCACCGGGTCCGACCGCACCGAACTGGTCGGCTGGGTCGACTGGTCCCGGCCGCTGGTCTACCTGGACGTCGGCGGGCCCGGCGCGGGCGCCGAACGCGGCCTGCTGCAGGCCACGCCGACCGTGGCCGTGCTGCGGCCCGACCCGGCGGCGGTGCCCACCGCCGCACCGCCTCCGCTGGTGCCGCCGGCGGACCGCTGGCGGCTGCACGACCCGTCCGGCGGGCGAGGGCTCGCCGCCGTGCTCGACCTGCTCTTCCGGCTCGGCGCGGACCGCCCCGAGCCGCCCTCGGAGGCCGCCCGCTGGGTGGGCCGCGCCACCGTCGGGGCGGAGCCGGTCGACATCCTCCAGGCGCCGTCGGCCCCGGGCGCGCCACCGCCACCCGCGTCCGCGGCGACGGGCGACCACCCGCGCTACTGGCTGGACCGCGACGCCCGCCTGCACCGGCTGGAGACCGGACTGCCCGGCGTCGGGCCGGTCACCGTGCAGCTCACCCGCACCGACCGGCCGACGCTGCGGCCGGTTGACGCCCTCGGCGGCCGGCCCGGGCAGCCCCGCGCCCTGACCGCCGGGGAGCGGGACCGGCTGGACCGGTTGCCCGCCCGGCTCCGCGCCGCCGGCGGCGCCACCGTCACCCTCACCGCGCCCCTGGCCGCCGGCACCAACCTGCGCGGCGCCGGCTGGGTGAGCTGGACCGGCCGGGCCGCGTACGTGGCCGTCGCCGACCTCGGCGCACCGGAGCGCCGGGCGCTGCTGCGCGTCGACGGGACGGACGTGACCCGGGCGGAGGTCCCCGCCACGACGGTCTCCGGCACGGTGGAGGCACCCGGCCGGCCCCCGCTGCCGCCGCCCGCGCGGGGCTGGCGGGCCGACCCGACGCGCGCCGGCGACCTGGGCCTGCTGCTCGACGCGGCGCTGCGGGCCGCCCGGCCGCCCGCGCCGTGGGGCGCCGCCCTGCGGGTGCGCGGGGACAGCCTGTCCGGCAGGACCGTGGACGTGGTCGAGCTGCGCACGTCCGGGGCGCTGCTGCGCTACTGGATCGACCGGTCCGGCGTGCTGCGCCGGCTGGAGCTGCGTACCCGGTCGGGCGCCTGGGCCCAGCTCGACCTGGCCCCCGGCGCGGTGCCCCGGTTGCCCGCTGCCCGGCCGGCGCCGCAGCGCCCGGAAGCGCCGGCCGCCGGGCGGTGACCGATCGGGGTCAGGGTCGCCGCCGGGGTGACGTCAGAGCCCGACGCGCCGGCGACGGCGGCCGGTGACCGGTCAGGGGCGCCAGCCGGTCTGCGCCGCCCATTCCTCGGCGCGCAGGTGCTCCTCGTCGAACCACGGGTCCTTCGCCGTGGTGTAGGTGGCGCTGTCCGGGGCCGAGGCGGCCAGTTCCCGCTTCAGCAGCAGATAGGCCGCCCGCTGGTCCGGGTCGGCACGCAGGTGGTCGCGCATCAGCAGCGCGTACCGCCAGCCGGGCGAGTCCACGGCGCGCACGTGCAGGTAGACGGGGCGGCCCGGGTCGGCGCTGCCGTGCAGCCGCTTCTCCCACCGGCCGCCACCGGGCAGTCGCGGGTTGTCCCACCAGTCGCCGGGCAGGCGCGGGAAGCCCGCGGCCGCGAGCCGCTCGGCCAGCGGGCCGTCCGCGTCGGCGAGGGTCGGCACGGTGAGCTGGATGTCGATCACGTCCTTGGCGGCGAGGCCGGGCACCGCGGTCGAGCCGATGTGGTCGATCCGCAGGTCGGCGGGGGCGATCGCGTGCCGGATCCGGGCGGCGAGCCGCGCGTACTGCTGCGGCCAGGTCAGGTCGGCCTCGGTCAGCACGACGCGGTTCGGTCGCACCGGTCGCCGCTCGCGCAGGTTCGCCTCGTAGGGCAGCAGCCGCTCCTGCCACAGCGCGTCGACCGCCGCGTGCAGGTCGACGAGGCTGCCGTCGTTGGTCAGCACCACGTCCGCCGCGGCCCGGCGTCGGGCGTCGTCGGCCTGCGCGGCGATCCGCCGCTCGGCCTCCGCCCGATCCATCCCGCGGTCGCGGGCCAGGCGCGCCAACCGGGTGGCCACCGCCGTCTGCACCACGACCACCAGGTGGTACGTGGGCGCAAGCCCCACCTCCACCAGCAGCGGCACGTCGTTGACCACGATCGCGTCGGGCGCCGCCGCGGCGGCCAGTTCGGCCGTGCGGGCCCGTACGCGGGGATGGATGATCCCCTCCAGCCGGCGCCGGGCCGCCTCGTCGGCGAAGACCACCGCGCCCAGCGCCGCCCGGTCGAGGGCCCCGCCGGCGTCGAGGACCCGGTCGGAGAAGGCCGCGACGATCTCGGCCAGCCCCTCGGTGCCCGGCGCCACCACCTCCCGGGCCACCTGGTCGGCGTCGATGACTACCGCGCCCCGCTCGGCCAGCCGGGACGCCACCGCGCTCTTGCCGGATCCGATCCCCCCGGTCAACCCCACCATCAGCACCGGACCAGTCAACCCGATCTTCCCCGCACCGCCAAACCGGGCCGGTGCCCGCGCCCGGCACGCCCGCCACGCCGGACGGTGCCCGTCTGGGCCATCTGGCTGGCCGCCGAGTGGATGGGCCCGGCCTCCGGGCCCCACCGGCACGGACGGGCCCGGCCCCACCGGAACGAACCGGCCGGTGCCTGGGGCCGCCGGAACGGCGCCGAGCGGCCGGCCCGCCGGAGCGGGGGCCGGGCGGGGCGGGCAACGGCGAGGGCCCCGCCCCCGGCGATCTCGCGATCGCGGGGACGGGGCCCTCGTCCGTCGTTCAGCGGGTCACTTGCCGCCGGCGAGCTTCTCCCGCAGAGCGGCGAGCGCCTCGTCGGTGGCCAGGGTGCCGGCCGGCTCCTCGGCCTGCCGGCTCGGGGCCGCGCTGGTCGAGGTGGTGGTGCCACCGGTGACGGCCGGAGCCGGGTTGGCAGCGGCCTCGGCGTCGGCGGCGCGGGAGGTCTGCACCTGCTTGGTGTGGGCCTCCCAGCGCTGACGGGCCTCGGCGTACTGGTTCTCCCAGGTCTCGCGCTGCTTGTCGTACCCCTCGAGCCACTCGCCCGTCTCCGGGTCGAAGCCCTCCGGGTAGATGTAGTTGCCCTCGGCGTCGTAGGTCGCGGCCATGCCGTAGAGGGTCGGGTCGAAGTGCTCCTCGCCCTCGACGAAGCCCTCGTTGGCCTGCTTGAGCGACAGCGAGATCCGGCGACGCTCCAGGTCGATGTCGATGACCTTGACCATGACCTCGGAGCCGACCTGGACGACCTGCTCCGGGATCTCCACGTGGCGCTCGGCCAGCTCGGAGATGTGGACCAGGCCCTCGATGCCGTCGTCCACCCGGACGAAGGCGCCGAACGGCACCAGCTTGGTGACCTTACCCGGCACGATCTGCTGGATCGCGTGGGTGCGGGCGAACTGCCGCCACGGGTCCTCCTGGGTCGCCTTCAGCGACAGCGAGACCCGCTCGCGGTCCAGGTCGACGTCCAGGACCTCGACCTCGACCTCCTGGCCCACCTCGACGACCTCGGACGGGTGGTCGATGTGCTTCCAGGACAGCTCGGAGACGTGCACCAGGCCGTCCACGCCGCCCAGGTCGACGAACGCGCCGAAGTTGACGATCGAGGACACGACGCCCTTGCGGACCTGGCCCTTCTGCAGCTTGTTGAGGAACTCGGTGCGCACCTCGGACTGCGTCTGCTCCAGCCAGGCCCGGCGGGACAGGACCACGTTGTTGCGGTTCTTGTCCAGCTCGATGATCTTGGCCTCGAGCTCGCGGCCGACGTACGGCTGCAGGTCCCGCACCCGACGCATCTCGACCAGGGAGGCGGGCAGGAAGCCGCGCAGCCCGATGTCGAGGATGAGGCCGCCCTTGACCACCTCGATGACCGAGCCGCGGACGACGCCGTCCTCGTCCTTGATCTTCTCGATGGTGCCCCAGGCCCGCTCGTACTGCGCCCGCTTCTTGGAGAGGATCAGACGCCCCTCCTTGTCCTCCTTCTGGAGGACCAGGGCCTCGATGTGATCACCAACCGAAACGACCTCGGCCGGGTCCACGTCGTGCTTGATCGACAACTCCCGAGAGGGGATGACGCCCTCGGTCTTGTAGCCGATGTCGAGCAGGACCTCGTCCCGATCGACCTTGACGACGGTGCCTTCGACAATGTCGCCGTCGTTGAAGTACTTGATGGTCTCGTCGATCGCGGCGAGGAAAGCCTCCTCGGAACCGAGATCGTCGTGGGTGACCCGGGTGGCGCTCGAGGGGGCCTCGATGCTGCTCGTCATGTGGGCGGTTGCTCCGGTCGGATGGTGTGTCACAGCAGGCTGGTGTCGCGGTGACCTGTTCGCGCCAGCGGATCCGTCGCCGGGCACACCGAAGATCGAGTGAGATCATGGAGGTAACTCCGCCAGTGGTCCCGGAGACCGCGCACCTGCTCCCTGCCGAGGCACACGATCCGCGAGCGCATCGTCTAGCCTACCCGCTGCATTACCACAGCGTGCAAGGCCTCCCGCCCTCTCGCCGCCTCGCCACCTGCGAAAGCGGAGATTTCGGTAGGAAGCCGCCCCACCTGTCGCGTCCGTCACAAGAGCACCACCGGAAACCGTAGCGCCACTCCCGTCCCGCCGCGCCCGGGGGCCCGCCGCCCCGTCGCGCCCGGCGGGAGAGGCACTAGCGTGAGCGGGTGGACGACGACAGCAGCCGGGTGACCCGGCGCCGGGTGGGCGACGCCGAGGCCCGGCGCGCCAGCCGCCACTGGTGGGACACCGACGCGGACGACTACCAGGCCGAGCACGGCGGCTTCCTCGGCGACCTCGACTTCGTCTGGTGCCCGGAGGGGGTGCGCGAGGCGGACGTAAGGCTGCTGGGCGACCTGACCGGGCGGCGGGTGCTGGAGGTCGGCTGCGGCGCCGCGGCCGCCGCGCGGTGGCTCGCCACCCGGGGCGCCCGGCCGGTCGCCATGGACCTGTCCGCCGGCATGTTGCGGCACGCCGCCCTAGCCGCCGCGCGCACCGGCGTACGCGTGCCGCTGGTGCAGGCCGACGCGCTGGCGCTGCCCTTCGCCGACGCGGCGTTCGACACCGCCTGCACGGCGTTCGGGGCGATCCCGTTCGTGGCCGACTCGGCAGCGGTGATGCGCGAGGTGTTCCGGGTGCTGCGCCCCGGCGGTCGCTGGGTGTTCTCGGTGACCCACCCGATGCGGTGGATCTTCCTCGACGACCCGGGCGAGGGCGGGCTGACCGCCACGCACTCGTACTTCGACCGCTCCCCCTACGTGGAGCAGGACGAGACCGGCGCGGCCACCTACGTCGAGCAGCACCGCACGCTCGGCGACCGGGTCCGGGAGATCGTGGGCGCCGGGTTCGACCTGGTCGACCTGGTCGAGCCGGAGTGGCACGAGGGGCACGAGGGGATCTGGGGGCAGTGGAGCCCGCTGCGCGGCCGCCTCTTCCCCGGCACCGCCATCTTCGTCACTGAGAAGCCCGCCTGAGAAGCCGGACGGTCGGTGCGACGTCCTGAGAAGCCGGACGGTCGGTGTGACGTCCGGGGCCGCAGGCAGGGTTACGCTGAGCCGGTGAGCGTCGAGCCGATCGCGACACCACCTGGCCCCTGGTGTCCTGACCCGATCCGGCAGCAGCGAGCGGACTACACGCTGGAGGACCTGCTCAACCTGCCGGACGACGCCCCGCGCGTCGAACTCGTCGACGGAGTCGTCCAGGTGACCCCCTCCCCCACCCTGGGCCACCAGGACATCTCGTTCCTGCTACGGCTGTGGTTGCACACCCACGCACCCCGTGACCTGCGAGCTGCACAAGACGTCGGCGTCGAACTCACCGTCAACACCAGCCGCCGCCCGGACGTGCTCCTGTGCCGGGCAGAGGTGCCGTCGGACCGGTCCCTCGTACGCCCGGACGACGTCGTCCTCGCGGTCGAGATCGTCTCGCCTGGAACCCGCCGCGTCGACCGGTTCGCCAAGCCGGGTGAGTACGCCGCCGCGGGCATCCCGTTCTACTGGCGCATCGAACAGGATCCCGTGCACCTCTACGCCTACCGCCGGGGCGAGCGGCTCGGGCCGCCGCGCCGGGCGGAGAGCGGCAGTTTGACATCCTCCCGGCCCTGAAGGGCCAGGATTCCCACGGTCGCCCGTGAGGTTTCCTGTTTCATCGCCGATAGCCTTGCCGGGAGGATTTTCCCTTGAGGTCTTACATCAGCTCCGCAGGCGTTTTACCTCTCCGCCAGCCCAGCGGCGAGGATGTTCGTCGCGGCGTTGATGTCCCGATCGTGCTCAGTTGCACAGCCGGGGCACGTCCAGACGCGGGTGTTGAGGGCGAGGGTGCTGTTGATCCGCCCGCACGTCGAACAGGTCTTGGACGACGGGTACCACCGGTCGACGGGGATCACCTCACGGCCGTACCACTGGGCTTTGTACTCCAGCATGCTGCGGAACTGACCCCAGGCCGCGTCGGAGATGACGCGGGCCAGGCGCCGGCTGCGGAGCATGTTACGCACGCTGAGGTCTTCGATCGCGACCGTTTGGGTCTCACGGACGAGCCGAGTGGTCAGCTTGTGCAGATGGTCCCGCCGCCGGTCGGCGATACGAGCATGGATCCGGGCCACCTTCAGTCGGGCCTTCGCCCGGTTCGCGGAACCCTTCTGTTTGCGGGCCAGGTTCCGCTGCGCCTTGGCAAGCTTCCGCCGGTCGGCCTGCCCGTACCGCGGGTTGGCCACCTTGCCCTGCTCGTCACTCACCCCAGGCATCGGACGCGACAGGGTGAGCAGACTGGTGATGCCCGCATCCACACCAACCTCCGCCGCGACGGGCGGCAACGGCTTCACCGCCGGATCCTCAACCAAAATGGACACGAACCAGCGGCCGGCAGCGTCCCGGGACACCGTGACCGTGGAAGGTTCCGCCCCGGTGGGCAGGGACCGGGACCACACGATGTTCAGCGGGCTGTTCATCTTGGCCAGAGTGAGCTGACCGTCACGCCACCGGAACGCCGAGCGCGTGTACTCGGCCGACGCCCGCGACTTGCGCTTGGACTTGAACCGCGGATACCGGGCCCGCTTGTCCCAGAACGCCACGAACCCGGCCTGCAGATGCCGCAACGTCTGCTGCAACGGCACCGACGACACCTCGTTCAGGAACGCCAGGTCATCGGTGCGCTTCCACCCGGTCAGCCACCCCGACGACTGCACATAGGTGGTGCGTTGCCGGTCAACCGCCCACGCCCGGGTCCGCGCCTCCAACGCCCGGTTGTACACCAGACGCACACACCCGAAGGTGCGGTTCAACTGCCCGGCCTGCTCAGGGGATGGGTAGAAGCGGTACTTGTACGCCCGCTTCACCACCTCCCCCACGCCTCACACCCTATCAACCGTCCATAGAAGACGATCAGCGAGGGGAGGGAGCGGCGTTTCCTTCCGACCCTGAACGGCCGGGTTTCCACGCCGCAAATCCGATGAACTGATCACCGACAGCGCCGAGCTGGTCGAACTCAGCGAGCCGTTCGAGATCAAGCTGCCGATCGCCGAGATCACCCCGTAGCCGGTCCCCCGTTTCCTGGCATCGACGCCGGGTAACCACCCGGTATGGCCGAGCAGAACGAGTTCCGCAAGGGTGACCACGTCTCCTGGGCCAGTCACAGCGGCCGGGCGTACGGCGTGGTCAAGGAGAAGCTGATCGACCGGACGCACGTGCGCGGGCACGCCGTGAACGCGTCCCCGGAGCACCCGCAGTACCGGATCCGCAACGACGACTCGGGCCGGGACGTCGCCCACCGACCGGAGGTGCTGCGCCATGAGCAGGGGTGACGAGGGCCGGGACGTCTACCGGGAGTTCACCGAGGCGGTGAACATGAAGCCGGGGGAGCTGTCGACGTGGCTGGAGACCGAGGAGTCCAAGCACGTCGGGTGGCGCAAGGGCACCAAGGGCGGCGAGTCCGTCGGGCACGAGTCCGGCCGGAAGATCATCGATCTGCTGCGGCGCAAGCGCGACCAGCTCTCGGAGGCCGACTACCGGCACATGCGCAAGGTCGTCGGGTACGTCCGGCGGCACATGGCGCAGCGACCCAGCGGCGACGTGCGCCAGACCCGGTGGCGGTACTCCCTGATGAACTGGGGTCACGATCCCGTCAAGGCCCCGCTTCCGCCGCCCGGCGGACCGTCCCGGAAGGCCCTGGAGCGGCACGGCGCCCCTCCGAAGGCCCGCCGGGGACCGGGACGCTGAACCGGACCCGGCCACGACGCCCGGCAGGGGTGATACGCCGGACCGGGCCAGCGCGTAGGACCACGAGCCGATGTGGCTCTCGGCACGACGCCGACCGCGACGGGTTCCGGGGCAGCCCGACCGGCGCAGGGATCAAGCCTGACCGCCCGGAGCGGGTCGGGCTGCCCCGGAACCCCCACCACGAAGACACTCAGTGGTCGGCGCTGTTCCAGTCCCGCCCCTCGCCGACCGACACCTCCAGCGGCACCGACAGCGGGTATGCCCCGCCCATCTCTCGCCGCACCAGCGCCTCGAGGGCCTCCCGCTCGCCCGGCGCGACCTCGAACACCAGCTCGTCGTGCACCTGGAGCAGCATCCGCGAGCGCAGGCCAGCCTCGCGCAGCGCGGTGTCGACGTGCAGCATGGCCACCTTGATGATGTCGGCGGCCGAGCCCTGGATCGGCGCGTTGAGCGCCATCCGCTCGGCCATCTCCCGGCGCTGCCGGTTGTCGCTCACCAGGTCGGGCAGGTAGCGCCGGCGACCCAGGATCGTCGAGGTGTAGCCGTCGTGCCGGGCCCGGGAGACGATTTCCTGGAGGTAGTCGCGCACCCCGCCGAAGCCGGCGAAGTAGTCCTCCATCAGCCCGCGCGCCTCCTCGGCGGTGATGCCGAGCTGCTGGGAGAGGCCGAACGCGCTCAGCCCGTACGCCAGGCCGTAGTTCATCGCCTTGATCTTGCGCCGCTGGTCCGCGGTGACCTCGTCGAGGGGCACCCCGAAGACCGACGAGGCGGTGGCGGCGTGGAAGTCGGCGCCGGAGTTGAACGCCTCGATGAGCGCGTCGTCCGACGACAGGTGCGCCATGATGCGCATCTCGATCTGGCTGTAGTCGGCGGTGAGCAGGCACTCGTAGCCCTCCCCGACGACGAAGGCGCGGCGGATCCGCCGTCCCTCCTCGGTGCGGATCGGGATGTTCTGCAGGTTGGGCTCGGTCGAGGAGAGCCGGCCGGTGGCCGCCACCGTCTGGTTGAACGTCGTGTGGATGCGCCCGTCGTCGGAGACCGACTTGAGCAGCCCGTCGACGGTGGTCTTGAGCTTGGCCACATCCCGGTGGCGCAGCAGGTGGGCCAGCACCGGGTGCGGGTTCTGCGCGTGGAGCCACTGCAGGGCGTCGGCGTCGGTGGTGTAGCCGGTCTTGATCTTCTTGGTCTTGGGCAGGCCCAGCTCGCCGAAGAGGATCTCCTGCAACTGCTTCGGCGAACCGAGGTTGAACTCGCGCCCCACCGCCGCGTACGCCCCCTGGGCGGCGGCCTTCACCTCGGCGGCGAAGTGCGCCTCCAGCTCGGAGAGGTAGTGCGTGTCGGCGGCGATGCCGGTGCGCTCCATGCCGGCGAGCACCCGCATCAGCGGCAGCTCCACCCCGGCCATCAGCCGGGCGGACTGCTCGCCGTCGCGGGAGAGCTCGGCGTCGATGGCGTCGGCGAGGTCGAGGGTGGCCCGGGCCTGGAGCATGAGGTTCTGCTCCGCCTCGCCGTCGTTGCCGAGGCCGTCGAGGGTGAGCTGGCCGGTCTCCGGCGCGTCGACCCGCAGCTCGCGGTGCAGGTAGCGCAGGGCCAGGTCGGTCAGGTCGTAGGAGCGCTGGTCGGGGCGGGCCAGGTAGGCGGCGATCTGGGTGTCGCGGAGGATGCCGTCCAGGCGCCAGCCGTGCGCGGCGAACGCGAGCACGACCGGCTTGCTGTCGTGCAGCACCTTGGGCCGCGCCTCGTCGGCCAGCCAGGCCGCCAGGGCCGCCTCGTCGGCCGGCCCCAGGGTGGCGGGGTCGAGCCAGGCCGCCGCGCCGCCGGCGGTCGCCAGGGCCATGCCGGTCACGGAGGCGGTGTGCCGGCGGTTGGGCCCGGTGTCGAGCTTCGCCGCCACGCCCACCGGGGTGCCGGCCGGCGCGTGCGTCTCCAGCCACCCGGCCAACGCCCCGGGCTCGGTGAGCACCTCGCCGGTGAGGTCGAAGCCGGCCTCGGCCTCCGGCTCCACGGCCTCCAGGTACTGGTAGAGCCGGTCGCGCAGGATGCGGAACTCGAGGGTGTCGAAGACCTGGTGGACCGCCTCGCGGTCCCACCCCTGCCAGCGGGCGTCCTCGGGGCGCAGCGGCAGCTCCAGGTCGGAGACGAGGCAGTTGATCTCGTAGTTGCGGATCACGTCGGCGAGCCGCTCGCGCAGGCTGTCGCCGGCCTTGCCCTTGATCTCGTCGGCGCGCGCGACGACGCCGTCGACCCCGCCGTACAGGTTGATCCACTTCGCGGCGGTCTTGGGGCCGACGCCCGGGACACCGGGCAGGTTGTCGCTGGTCTCGCCGACCAGGGCGGCCAGGTCGCGGTAGCGCTGCGGGGCGACGCCGTACTTCGCCTCGATCGCCGCCGGATCCATCCGGGCCAGGTCGGAGACGCCCTTGCGCGGATAGAGCACGGTGATGTTCTCACCGACGAGCTGGAAGGCGTCCCGGTCGCCGGTGCTGATCAGCACCGACATGCCCTGGTCGCGGGCCTGGCAGGCGAGGGTGGCGATGATGTCGTCGGCCTCGTAGCCCTCCTTCTCCACCACCGGGATGCGCAGCGCCGCCAGGACCTCCTTGACCAGGCTGACCTGACCCTTGAAGTCGGTCGGGGTCTCGCTGCGGCCGGCCTTGTACTCCGCGTACTTCTCCGTGCGGAAGGAGCGGCGGGAGACGTCGAAGGCGACGACGATGTGCGTGGGCTGCTCGTCGCGCAGCACGTTGATCAGCATGGACGTGAAGCCGTAGACCGCATTGGTCGGCTGCCCCGTCGTGGTGGAGAAGTTTTCCACCGGCAGGGCGAAGAACGCCCGGTATGCCATGGAATGTCCGTCGACGAGGAGCAGGCGCGGCGTCGTAGCTGTCACGGCAGCGACTCTAGCCGCCCGCTCCGACACTCCGGGACACCGGCACGGGCGCGACCGCGACGGACGTCACCGGCACGGGCGCCGGCGCGGCCCGGACGGGACCGCGCCGGCATCCGCCTCAGAGCACCTTGGCCAGGAACGCCTTCGTCCGGTCGTGCCGGGGGTTGGCGATCACCTCGCGCGGGTTTCCCGACTCGACCACGACGCCGCCGTCCATGAAGACCAGCGAGTCGCCAACCTCGCGGGCGAAGCCGATCTCGTGGGTCACCACGATCATCGTCATGCCGTCGCGGGCCAGGTCCTTCATCACGTCGAGCACCTCGCCGACCAGCTCCGGGTCGAGCGCGCTGGTGGGCTCGTCGAAGAGCATCAGCTTCGGCCGCATGGCCAGCGCCCGGGCGATCGCCACCCGCTGCTGCTGGCCACCGGAGAGCTGACCGGGATAGTTGCCGAGCTTGTCGCCCAGCCCCACCCGCTCCAGCAGGGCGGCGGCCCGGTCGCGGGCGGCGGCCTTCCTCTCCCGGCCCAGCAGCACCGGCGCCTCGGCGACGTTCTGCAGGGCGGTCATGTGCGGGAAGAGGTTGAACCGCTGGAACACCATCCCGATCGAGCGGCGCTGGGCGGCCACCTCCTTCTCCCGCATCTCGTGCAACTTCCCGCCGCGCTCGCGGTAGCCGATCAGCTCGCCATCCACCCAGATCCGACCGGCGTTGATCTTCTCCAGGTGGTTGATGCAGCGCAGGAACGTCGACTTGCCGGAGCCGGAGGGGCCCAGCAGACAGCAGACCTCGCCGCTGCGGACCTCCAGGTCGATTCCCTTGAGCACCTCGACCGACCCGAACGACTTGTGCACCTGCTCGGCCCGGACCATCGGCCCGGACTCCGCCGTGGGCGCGCCGGCCTGGGCCGGCACCGTCACCTCGGTCATGCGCCGTCCACCTTCCCGGTCGCGCCGCCCGCCTCCGCGGTGATCCCGCGCAGCTTGGTCTTCGCCCGCCCGCTGCGCCCGACGCCCCTGGAGAAGTGCCGCTCCAGGTAGTACTGCCCGACCAGCAGCACGCTGGTCAGCAGCAGGTACCACAGGCACGCCGCCACGTACATCGGGAAGACCTGGAAGGTCCGGTTACCGACGGCCTTGAGCTGGAAGAACAGCTCGGCCGAGACCGGCACGAAGGCCACCAGCGAGGTGTCCTTCAGCATCGCGATCGTCTCGTTGCCGGTCGGCGGGATGATCACCCGCATGGCCTGCGGCAGCACGATCCGGCGCAGGATCTGCCCCCGGGTCAGGCCGAGCGCCTGCGCGGCCTCCGTCTGCCCCTCGTCGACCGACTGGATGCCGGCCCGGACGATCTCCGCCATGTAGGCGGCCTCGGAGAGGCCCAGCGCCAGCATGCCGGCGACGAACCCGGTGAGGATGTCCACCGCCGAGAAGCCGAACAGCCGCGCCTCGAAGTCGTCGACCCCGAACAGGGCGCCGATCTGCCGGTCGAAGGGCAGGCCGAACTCGATCCGCGCCCACAGGATGCCCAGGTTGCCGAAGAGGATCGCCAGCACCAGCCGGGGCACCGCCCGGAAGAACCAGGTGTACGCCCAGGCCACGCCGCGCAGGATCGGGTTCTCCGACAGCCGCATGATGGCGATGACGACACCCAGCCCGACGCCGATCAGCATCGAGAGGATGGTCAGCGCGATCGTGCCGCGCAGCCCCTCGATGATCGGCGGGCGGAACATCTCGTCGACCATGAACGACCAGTTGAACGCCTTGTTCGTCACCAGTAGGTGGACGAACATGGCCACCAGCACCCCGATCACGCCGACGGCGACCCACCGTCCGGGATGCCGCACGGGCACGGCCTGGATGGGTTCCGGCCGTGCCCGCTCGGGTGTGTCAGTCTCGACCGACATGGGTCAGCTGGTCGGGTTCAGCGCCGGAGTCGTGATGGCGCCGCCCTCGACGCCCCACTTCTTCAGCGCGGTCTCGTAGCTGCCGTCGGCGATGACCGCCTGCACGGCCTCCTTCAGCACCTCGGCGAACGCGGCCTGGTCCTTCTTCACCGCGTAGCCGTACGGGGCGGACTCGTAGATGTCGCCGAGCAGCTCCAGCTGGCCGTTGCTCTGCTTCACCGCGTACGCGCCGACCGGCGAGTCGGCCAGCATGGCGTCGTCCTTGCCGCTGACCACGGCGGCGGTGGCGTCGCTCTGCGCCTGGTACTGGTCGATGGTGATCGCCGGCTTGCCGGCGTCGGTGCACTTCTTCGACCGGGCGGTGATGTCGTCGAGCTGCACGGTGCCGACCTGCACGGCGATCTTCTTGCCGCAGGCGTCGTTCGGGTCGATCTTGGCCGGGTTGCCGGCCTTCGTCGCCCACTGGGTGCCGGCGGAGAAGTAGCTGACCATGTTGACGGTCTTCATCCGCTCGGCGTTGATGGTGAACGAGGAGACGCCGATCTCGTACTTGCCGGAGTCCACGCCGGGCAGGATCGAGTCGAACGGCGCCGACTCGTACTCGGCCTTCAGGCCGAGCTTCTGCGCGACGGCGTTGAACAGCTCGACGTCGAATCCGACGACCGTCTTGCCGTCGGCGTCGAGGAACTCCGCCGGGGCGTACGTCGAGTCGGTGCCGACCTTGATCACGCCGTCGGCCTTGATGGCGTCGGGCACCTTCGCCGCAAGCGCCGAGTCGGCGGCGGCGGTGACGCTGGGTCCGGCGCCGGGCTGCTCGGTGCCCTCCTTCTCGCCGCAACCGGCGAGCGAGAGGGCGAGCAGCGCGGCACCCGTGGCGCCGAGCACGGCCCGGCGGCCACCAGAGATGTGGAACATGTCGTTCTCCTTGCGATGAGGGGTGGCGGCCGGTCAGGCCACGCCGAGGTAGGCCTCTTTGACCGCCGGGTCGTGCAGCAGGTCCGCACCGGTCCCGCTCTTGACGATCCGGCCGGTCTCCAGCACGTACGCCCGGTGTGCCCGGGCCAGGGCCTGCTGGGCGTTCTGCTCGACCAGCAGGATGGTGGTGCCCTGTTCGTTGATCTCGGTGATGATGTCGAAGATCTGCTGGATCAGCATCGGCGCCAGACCCATCGAGGGCTCGTCGAGCAGCAGCAGCTTCGGTCGACTCATCAGGGCCCGGCCGACGGCCAGCATCTGCTGCTCGCCGCCGGAAAGGGTACCCCCGGCCTGCTTGCGCCGCTCCGCCAGGCGCGGGAACAGGTTCAGCACCCGGTCGAGGTCCTGGGCGATGCCCGCCCGGTCCCGCCGGGTGTAGGCGCCCATGTCCAGGTTCTCCAGCACCGTCATGCCCGGGAAGATGCCTCGGCCCTCCGGCGCCTGGCACAGCCCCCGCCGGACCCGCAGGTCGGCCCGGAGCTTGGTGATGTCCTCACCGTTGAACCGGATGCTCCCGCTGGCGACCGGCCGGATCCCGGAGATGGCCCGCATCGTGGTCGACTTGCCGGCGCCGTTGGCGCCGATCAGGGCGACGATCTCGCCCTCGTCCACCGTCAGGCTGATGCCGTGCAGCGCCTGGATCCGCCCGTACAGCAGGCTCACGTCGTCGATCTCAAGCAGCATCGTCCGGCACCCCCAGGTACGCCGCGATCACCTTCGGGTTCTCCCGCACCTCGGCGGGCAGCCCCTCGGCGATCTTCTTTCCGAACTCCAGCACCACGATCCGGTCGGTGACCCCCATGACCAGGCGCATGTCGTGCTCGATGAGCAGCACGGTCACGCCGGTGTCCCGGATCTGCCGGATGAGCTGGAGCAGTTCCTCCTTCTCGGCCGGGTTGAAGCCGGCGGCCGGCTCGTCGAGGCAGAGCAGCACCGGGTCGGTGGCCAGCGCGCGGGCGATCTCCAGCCGCCGCTGCTCGCCGTAGGAGAGGTTGCGGGCGAACTCGTGCATCCGCTTGCGGATGCCGACGAACTCCAGCAGGCGCTCGGCCTTCTCCCGACCCTCGCGCTCCTCCTTCCAGTACCGCGGCAGGCGGAACAGCGCGGAGATCACGCTGGTCTTGTGGTGCGCGTCGGCACCGACCAGGACGTTCTCCATAGCGGTCATCTCGGGGAAGAGGCGGATGTTCTGGAACGTCCGCGCCATGCCCATCTTGGTGATCTGGTGCCGCTTCTTGCCGCTGATCTTCTGGCCACGGAACCGGATCTGCCCCTCCGTGGGCTGGTAGATGCCGGTCATCGCGTTGAAGCAGGTGGTCTTGCCGGCGCCGTTCGGCCCGATCAGACCGAGGATCTCCCCCTTGTAGAGGGTGAAGTCCACCTCGTTCAGCGCGACCACGCCACCGAAGCGCAGCGTGACGTTGTCGACCTCCAGCAGCGGCTCCCGGGTGGGCACCGCCTCCACGGCCGGCGCGCCGGCCTGCGCCGGGACGGCCGGCGTCTGCTCGGTGTCACTCACCGACGGTCACCTCCTTGCGGCGGTCCTTGAACTCCGCCGCGCGTCGTCGGTTCGGGATCAGGCCCTCGGGCCGGAAGATCATCATGATCACCAGCACCAGGCCGAAGAAGAGGAACCGGAACTCGTACAGCTCGTAGCCGAGCACCTCGATGCCGCGGAACCGCTCGATCATGTACGCCACCAGGCCACCGCCGACGATGGCGCCGACGATGTTGCCGGAGCCGCCGAAGATGACCGCGGCCAGGATGATGATCGAGTTGAGCAGCTCGAAGTTCTGCGAGTTGACGAAGTTCTGCTTGCCCGCGAAGAGCGCGCCGGCCAGCCCGGCGATGGCGGCGCCCGCCGCGAACGCCCACAGCTTGAACTTGAAGGTCGGCACGCCCATCAGCTGCGCCGCGTCCTCGTCCTCCCGGATCGAGATCCAGGCGCGACCGACCCGGCTGTGGGTCAGGTTCCGCACCCCGATCACCACCAGGATGATCAGCGTGAGCACCAGCCAGTAGTAGGGCCGGGCGTCGAGCACGCCGAAGATGGGCTTGCCGTCGGCGTACTGGCCGGGCGGGTGCGGGATCTGGTTGAAGCCCCGCTGGCCCTTCAGGAACTCCGAGCTGACCGCCCCGATCCGGATCATCTCGGCGAAGCCGAGCGTCACCAGTGCCAGGTAGTCGCCGCGCAGCCGCAGGGTCGGCGTACCCAGCATCACGCCGGAGACCATCGTCAGCGCGATCGCCACCGGCACCGCCAGCAGCCACGGCCACAGCGTCTTGATGTCGCTGCTCGGGGAGGTCAGCACCGCCACGGTGTACGCGCCGACGGCGAAGAAACCGAAGTAGCCGAGGTCGAGCAGGCCGGCGAAGCCGACCACGATGTTCAGGCCGACGGCCAGCAGCACGTAGATCGAGACGGTGAACATCACCTGCGTGAAGTTCGCACCGGGGGTCGGGATCGGCCCGAGGTACTGGTAGAACTCCTTGTTCGGCAGCGCGTAGAAGAACACGATCACCGCGGCGAGCAGCGCCCAGCGCACCCAGCGCGGCGCGCCGCGCCACCGTTCCCCGGCCGCCTCTCGGCCGGAGCGCACCTTCTCCAGGACGGTCGTCATGCCCGTGCCCTCCCCAGCGACTCACCCAGCAGACCGGTCGGCCGGAACATCAGCAGCACCACCAGCAGCGCGAACGCGGCGAAGTCCTTCCACTCGCTGCCGAACAGGCCGGAGGCGTAGTTCTCCACGACGCCCAGCAGCAGGCCGCCGAGCAGCGCGCCGCGCAGGTTACCGATGCCGCCCAGCACCGCGGCGGTGAACGCCTTGAGGCCGAGCAGGAAGCCGACGCTGTAGGTGAGGGTCTGGATCCGCACGTCGTAGAGCAGGCCGGCGACGCCGGCCATCGCGCCACCGGCGATGAAGACCATCATGATGATCCGGTCCTTGTTCACGCCCATCAGCGCGGCGGTGTTGGCGTCCTGGGCCACCGCCCGGATGCCGCGACCGACCCGGCTGCGGTTGATGAACATGTCCAACCCGATCATCATCACCAGCGCGGCGCCGATGGTCAGCAGCTGGATGGCGTCGATCGGCACCCCGGCGACCTCGAACAACGGCTTGGAGCTGACCAGCGCCGGGGCGCCCTGCGGACGGCGGTCGGTCCAGACGCCGAACGCCTCGGCGATGGCGATGGACGCGCCGATGGCGGTGATCAGGAAGGCCAGCGGCGGCGCGTTGCGCTTACGCAGCGGCCGGTACGCCACCCGCTCGATCACCGTCGCGGTGCCCGCCGAGGCGACCGCCGCCACGATCATCGCCGCCAGCAGGTAGAAGATGATCGTGCCGAGCCCGCTGACCTGCGAGTCCTGGTTGAGGCCGAATCCGTTCCAGGTCCACAGCGCGGCGAACGCGCCGGCGATGAAGACCTCGGAGTGGGCGAAGTTGATGAGTCTCAGCACGCCGTAGACCAGCGTGTAGCCCAGCGCGACCAGGGCGTAGATCGCGCCCTGCGTCAGGCCGGTCGTGGTGAGTTCTCCGAAGTTGGAGAACAGTCCGTCGAAGTTCAAGGGAGGGACGCTCCATCAGGGTCTGGAGAGAAAAAGGGGGTGCGGCCGGGAGCGAGCTCCCGGCCGCACCCGCGATCACAACTCAATCGCTGTAGCAGCGACCGGCGTCAGGACTTCGGGATCTCCTGGTCCGGGACGACCTTGCCGCCCTGGACCTTGAAGGCCCAGACCTTGACCTGCGCCGGGTCGAGCTCGCCGCCCTCGACGAACTTGTAGCTCGCCGCGACGCCCTCGCCGCTGTAGCCCTTCACGAACTCCAGCAGGCCCTCGCGGGTGGTCTTGCCCGCCTTGATGCCGGCGAGCAGGATGTTCGCCGCGTCGTAGGCCGTGTCGCTGTAGGTGCCCGGGTCGGTGCCGTTGAGGGCCTTGTACTCCTGGGCGAAGGTGCCGCGCGCCTCGGTGGCCGGCTGGCACGGGCAGGTGAGGATGGTGCCCTCGGCCGCCGCCGCACCCGCGGAGGTGATGTACGCGCCGTCGTTCACGCCGTCACCGGCGATCAGCGGAGCGGTGACCCCGGCAGCGCTGAGCTGCTTGCGGATCAGGCCGGCCTCCTGGTAGTAGCCGCCGTAGAAGATGGCCTTCACGTTCGCGGCCTTGACCTTGGTGACCACGGCGGAGAACTCGGTCTGCTTGCCCTCGCCCTGGACCTTGTCCGAGCCGACGACCGCCGGGCCGAGCAGCTTCTTGACCTCGTCGGCCAGGCCGGCGCCGTACGCGGACTGGTCGTCGATGACGTAGACCTTGTCGGCCTTCAGCACGTTCTTGATGTAGTTGCCGGCCGCCGGGCCCTGGCTGAAGTCGTTGCCGACCGCCCGGAAGAACGTCTTCCAGTTCTGCTTAGCAAGGCTCGGGCGGGTCGCGGAGGGGGTGATGGTCACCAGACCGGCCTCGTTGAACAGCGGACCGGCGGCCTCCGACTCACCCGAGTAGGCCGGGCCGACGATACCGAGGATCTTCGCGTCGTCGATGGCCTTCTGGGCCAGACCCGGGGCCTGGTCCGGGCTGCCCTGCGAGTCCAGGGCGACCAGCTCGACCTTGCAGTCGGCGTTTGCCTTGTTGTACTTGTCGACGGCCAGCTTGACGCCGTTGTTCTCGTTGATGCCGAGCGCCGCCGAACTGCCGGTCAGCGCGCCGAAGAACGCGATCTTGTTGCCACAGGCTTCCCCACCGGACGCCGTGTCGTCGCCACCACTGGAGCATGCGGTGCCGCCGGCGACGAGCGCCAGCATGGCCACCCCACCGATAACGCGCGCGAGCTTCTGCCTCAAGGCCCGAACCCTCCTCCGTCCCATGGTCCGAACCACCCGCTGCCTATTGGCCCTTGCGGGGGCGGACGAACCAGACCGTCGTCGCCGGTCTGGGGCCGGACGCTATCCCACCTTTCAGCTGTGACGAAAGCCCCAGCGGAGCGGGTTGACCGAACCGTTACACGCCGTGGCGGATTGGAAACGATCGCTGTAAGAACCGTCGGCCATGAATGCCCCTCGCCTTCGTTTCATCGGTAACGGGCAGGTCAGGGCCCACTCCCTACCGATCCATGACCGACAGCCCCGTCCACCAGGCACGCGACGCCTGGCCGTCATCGGCGACCAACACCAGTCGATCTCCCTGCGCCGCCACCGCCACCGCCGCGTTGCCGCCGTCGGGCACCACGGCAGGCATCGCCATCGTCCGCCACGAATCCCCCGAATCGACCGAGAGCCACAGTCCGTGACCGCCGCCGTCCCCGGTCACCGCCACCAGAGCACGCCCGGCCGGCACCAGACCGTCGACCGACGACACCCCCGGCCCCGGCGCGCCGAACCCGCCGACCCGCCGCCACTCGTCCCCGGCCAGCCGCCAGGCCGCGAACCCCTCGCGCACCGGACCGACCGTCACCAGCCCGCCGTCGCCCGCCGAGGCCACCCGCTGCGCCTGGCCGCGCCCGTCGGCCGCCGGCAACGCCACCCGCCGCCAGGCACGGCCGTCCGCCGAGGCCCACGCCAGGGGCGCCAGCGCGGTCGCGCCCGGCGGCAGCACCGCCCCCACCACCCACCAGCCCGACGGCACGGCCACCGCGTCGTACGCCACCGTCCGGCCGCGCCCGTCGCTGGCGAGCACCGGCACGCCCTCCCGGATGGTGAACCGCTCGCCGTCGGGGGACGTCCAGACCGCCGCGCCGTCGACCCGGGCCCCCGCGATCAGCCAACCGGCCGGCCCGGCGGCCAACCGGGTCACGCTCACCGCCCGCGGCCCCGCGTACAGCTCGAAGGGGGCCGGCACCTCCCGCAGCGCGCCGTCCGGGGCCTGCGCCCAGGTGCCCGTGCGGGGATTGCCGTGCACGCCGCCGTTCTTCGCCCCGAGCGCCGCCACCCGCCCGTCCCGGCAGGCGGCCGCGTAGAGCACGTGCTGGCGGCCGTAGAAGGTCGACGCCGCCACCGGCAGCGCCGACCACGCCGCGCCGTCGGCGCTGCTCCAGGCCGCCGGCCGTGTCTCCCCCGCCGCGTCGGCCAGCCCACCCACCACGTACCACCGGCCGGCGCAGGCCACGGCGTCGCGCAACAGCGGCCGACCGGCCGCGCCCGGCGGCGCGGGCAGGGTCAGCGGCTGCCACGCCGGGCGCAGCGGCTCGGCGGCGGGCTCCGCCGGGGCCCGGCCGCAGCCGGCCAGCAGCACGGCGACGACACCGAGCACCGCCACCAGCCGCCGGGGGGTCCACATGGGATCAGATGTTATCGATCGGCTGGCCCGGCGGGGAGCCCCCGTCGCACGGCCCCGGCGTGTCGCGCCGTCCCGGTGCGTCGCTCCCGGGCCCATCCGGCCGACCGCGACGGAGGGCCCGGCGCGGGATCCGAGCGGCCCGGCGTGTCGCGCCCCGGGTCAGGAGGTGGGCTGCGCGACCTCGCCGCCGGCGGTCTCGGCGAGGATCCGCTCGGCGACCTCCTTCATGGTCATCCGGTGGTCCATCGCCGTGCGCTGGATCCACTTGAACGCCTGCGGCTCGGTCATCCCGTAGGTCGTCATCAGCGCGCCCTTGGCCCGCTCCACCGTCTTGCGGATCTCCAGCCGGTCGGTCAGCCCGGCGACCTCCGACTCGAGCGCGGCGATCTCGGAGTAGCGCGACAGCGCGATCTCCACCGCCGGCACCAGGTCGCTCTTCTGGAAGGGCTTCACGAGGTACGCCATCGCGCCGGCCGCCCGGGCCCGCTCCACCAGGTCGCGCTGGCTGAACGCGGTCAGGATGATCACCGGGGCGATCCGGGCGCCCGCGATCCGCTCGGCGGCGGCGAGCCCGTCCATGATCGGCATCTTGATGTCGAGGATGACCAGATCGGGCTTGAGCTCCTCGGCGAGCCGGACGGCGGTCTCGCCGTCACCGGCCTCCCCGACCACCTCGTAGCCCTCTTCGACCAGCATCTCGGCGAGGTCCAGCCGAATGAGCGCCTCGTCCTCGGCGATCAGAACGCGCCTGCGCTCGACGTCCGTCTGCGTCTCGGCCACGAGCCACTCCCACCATTGTTCCCGGCACGGCTACCACCCATGCTCCCGCACGAGCGTAGTCGGGTACAGTAAGCGGCACTCGCCGGGATGGTGGAACGGCATACACGGAAGTCTCAAACACTTCTGCCCGAAAGGGCTTGCGGGTTCGAATCCCGCTCCCGGCACTCCTGTCACACAGCTGTTCCATGATGCGCGGGTGCGCCCGCCCGAGATGCGGGCCGTGCCCGCGCCCTCCGCGCCCGAGGCGACAACATCCGGTTGCCCGCGGGCTGGCCCCGCACCACCGTCTGGTGCTGGCGCGTCGACCGGCCCGGACCGCTCACGACCTGCACCGCCGCCGCTGCTTCCGCTGCTCGCCTGATGTCGGCTATCCGACCGACCCGGCGGCCTGCTCCTACCTACGGGGCCGCCACCTCGGCGACGGCCGTCTGGTCACCACCCACGGGGTGCCGGTCCCACGAATCTACAGCGCCGATGCGTGGCCCGATCTGGTCGACCTCTGCGACGACACGATGAAGGCCGTGCTCGCGGACAAGGCTCAGCCGAGTTCGGCGAGCGCCCGCGCCAGGTCCGCGCGCAGGTCGTCCGGGTCCTCCAGGCCGACGGAGACGCGCAGCAGCCCGGCGACCGGCTTGGCCTCCTCCTCGACGGGCCGGTGGGTCAGCGAGGCCGGGTGCTGGATGAGCGTGTCGACCCCACCGAGCGACACGGCGTGGGTGATCAGCCGGCAGCCGTCGGCGACGGCGGCCGCGGCGGGCGCGCCGCCGCGTACCTCGAAGGCGAGGAGACTGCCGGGGCCGGTCATCTGCCGGCCGACGAGCCCGGCCGGGTCGTGCAGCGACGGGTGGTGCACCCGCGTGACGGCGGGGTGGGCGGCGAGCCAGGCGGCGAGTTTCTCCGCGCCGGCCTGCTGGGCGCGGACCCGCACCGGCAGGGTCTGCAGGCCGCGGTGCAGCAGGTACGCGCCGAGGGGGTGCAGGATCGCGCCGGTGAGCGCGCGGACCTGGCGCAGCCGGGCGGCCCAGTCGGCGTCGCAGGCGACGACTCCGGCGAGCACGTCGCCGTGTCCGCCGATGCTCTTGGTGGCGCTGTGCAGCACGAGGGCGGCGCCGTGCCGGGTGGGCTGCTGGAGCACGGGGGTGGCGACGGTGTTGTCCACGAGCAGCGGGACGTCGCCGGCGGCCCGCGCGAGGGCGGCGATGTCGACCAGGTCGAGGGTGGGGTTGGCCGGGGTCTCGGCGATCACCAGGGCGGTGTCGGGGCGGACGGCGGCGGCGACCTCGCCCGCGCTGGCCCAGGTGACGGTGGTGCCGAGCAGGCCGGTGGCGAGCACGTGGTCGGTGCCGCCGTAGAGCGGGCGGACGGCGACGAGGTGACGCTTCCCGTCCCGGGTGGCGGCGAGCAGCGTGGCGGTGAGGGCGGCCATGCCGCTGGCGAAGGCGACGGCGTCGCCGGTGCCTTCGAGGTTGGCGAGGGCGGTCTCGAAGCGGGCGACGGTGGGGTTCCACAGGCGCTGGTAGACGGCGCTGCCGCCGGCGGGGAGCGTGCCCCCGGTGGCGAGGGTCTCGTACGCGTCGCCGCCGGCGTCGACGGACGGCAGGGGGTTGGTGGTGGAGAGGTCGATGGGCGGCACGTGGACGCCGAGGGCGGCGAGGTCGTCGCGGCCGGCGTGCACGGCTCGGGTGTCCACGGTCGTCATGCCGGAAGGATCGAACATAGAGCCAGCAGTGGGCAATAGTTCCGAAGATGATTCGGCTAGATTCCTTTGATTGGTGCGGTGATTCGACGGAGGATGTCTCCATGCCCCTTGCGACGAACGATGTGCGGCGGTTCGCGGCCCTGGACGACACCGATCGGGCGATCCTGTCCGAGCTGGCCGCGGACGGCCGGCTGCCGAACAACGCCCTCGCCGAGCGGGTCGGGGTGGCCCCCTCGACGTGCCTGACCCGCACCCGCGCGCTGCGCGAGTGCGGGGCGATCCGCGGATTCCACGCGGAGGTGGATCCGGCGGCGGTGGGGCTGCCGTTGCAGGCGCTGGTGTCGGTGCGGCTGACCGCGCACGAGCGGGCGGCGGTGGACGCGTTCCGGGCCCGGTCGGTGCGGCTGCCGGGGGTGGTGTCGGTGTTCCACGTGGCGGGCGCGGAGGACTACGTGCTGCACGTACGGGCCGCCTCGGCGGACGCGCTGCGCGACTTCGTGCTGGACCACCTGGCGGTGGACCCGGCGGTGCTGCACACCCAGACGAGCCTGATCTTCGAACAGGCCCGCGGCCTGGGCTGAGCACCCGGCGCGAGGCGCCGCGTGAGCTTGGTTGCCCCGGGGAACAATTCGGGGGCCGGGCGGGTTGGCCAGCCGTGTGATCAACGTACCGCTGTCTGTTCTTGACCTTGCCCCGGTCGCGGCCGGCGCCACGGCCGGCGAGGCCCTGCGGCACACCACCGAGCTGGCCCGCCGCACCGAGGAACTGGGATACCACCGGTTCTGGGTGGCCGAGCACCACAACATGCCGGGGATCGCGAGTTCCGCCCCGGCCGTGCTGCTCGCGCACCTGGCGGCGCACACGTCGACGATCCGGCTGGGCTCGGGCGGGGTGATGCTGCCCAACCACGCGCCGCTGGTGGTGGCCGAGCAGTTCGGCACCCTCGACGCGCTGCACCCGGGCCGGATCGACCTGGGCATCGGCCGCGCCCCGGGCACCGACCAGGTGACCGCGCTGGCGCTGCGCCGAACCATGGAGGGGCTGTCGGCGGAGGGCTTCCCCCGGGAGCTGGCGGACCTGATGAACTACTTCACCGGCGAGCGGCCGGGGCCGATCACGGCCACCCCCGGTCGCGGGCAGCAGCCGGCGATCTGGCTGCTCGGCTCCAGCGGGTTCAGCGCCCAGCTGGCGGGGATGCTGGGGCTGCCGTTCTCGTTCGCGCACCACTTCAGCTCGCAGCACACGCTGCCCGCCCTGGCGCTGTACCGGCAGAGCTTCCGGCCGTCGACGTGGCTGGCCGAGCCGTACGCGATGGTGGCGGTCAACGCGGTCTGCGCGGACACGGACGAGCGGGCGGCGTGGCTGGCGGGGCCGAGCGCGCTGTCGCTGCTGCGGCTGCGCTCGGGTCGACCGGGGCCCCTGGCCACGCCGGACGAGGCGGCGGCGTACCCGTACACGGAGGTCGAGCGGGAGTTCGTGCGGCAGCGCCGGGAGGGCCAGGCGATGGGCTCGCCGGAGACCGTGCGGCGGCAGCTCGGCGAGCTGCTGGCGCGTACCGGCGCGGACGAGCTGATGCTGACCACGCTGGTGTACGACGTGGCCGACCGGGTGCGCTCGTACGAGCTGATCGCGGCGAAGGTGGCCGGTGGCCTGCGCCGGGACGGCTGAAACACGATCTTCACGTCGCCGTCACCGGGGAGACGCGCGGGCCGCCTAGGTTTGTCCCCGGTGGTGGTACGGCATCCCCGGTCGGGACGGGTCGGGGATGCCGCGGTGTGGGGCACCGGGCCGCGGCTGTGCGGATTCCGCGGCGGCGGCCCGGTGCCTGCCCCCACGCCCCCGGCCCGTCCTGCGCGACGGCCCGGCCTGTCCTGCCGCCACGCCCCCGGGCTGCCCCACGCCCCGGCCTGTCCTGCCGCCACGCCCCCGGCCTGTCCCGCTCCCGCCCCGGCGCCGGGCGGGCGAGCGCCGGCAGCGCCGCGTCTCGATGCGATCCGCCGTTTCCTTGCCGCCGGCCCGGATTATTGATCAACTCAGGGCGTGGCTGAGCACATGACCCCGGACGAGTTCCGACGCGCCGGGCACGCGGTGGTGGACTGGATCGCCGACTACTGGGCGACGGTGGGGCAGCGCCCGGTGACGTCGCAGGACCCGCCCGGCGCGGTGGCCGCCGGGCTGCCGGCCGGCCCGCCCGAGCACGGCGAGCCCGTGGCGGCCATCCTCGCCGACCTGGACACGCTGATCGCCCCGCACCTGACCCACTGGCAGCACCCCGGTTTCTTCGGCTACTTCCCGGCCAACACCTCCGGGCCCAGTGTGCTGGGCGACCTGGTCAGCTCGGGGCTGGGCGTGCAGGGCATGCTCTGGGCCACCGGGCCCGCGTGCACCGAACTGGAGACGGTGATGCTGGACTGGCTCGCCGACCTGCTGGAGCTGCCGAAGCGGTTCCGCGCCGGCTCCGGCGGCGGCGGGGTTATCCAGGACTCCGCGTCCTCGGCGACGCTGGTGGCGACCCTCGTCGCGCTGCACCGGGCCGGCGGCGGCCGGTGGCGCGAGGTCGGCGTCGACCGCCGATACCGCGCCTACACGTCCACCCAGGGCCACTCCTCGATCGAGAAGGCCGCGCGGATCGCCGGGCTGGGCGCCGACGGCGTACGACCGATCGAGGTGGACCCCGAGACGCAGGCGATGTCCCCGGCGGCGCTGCGCGCGGCGATCGAGGCGGACCGGGCCGCCGGCGTGGTACCGGCCCTCGTGGTGGCCACCGTCGGGACCACGTCCACGACCGCGATCGACCCGCTGCCGGAGATCGGCGCGATCTGCGCCGAGTACGGCGTCTTCCTGCACGTCGACGCCGCGTACGCGGGGGCGGCGGCGGTCTGCCCGGAGCTGCGGTTCGGGCACGCCGGCCTGGAGTACGCCGATTCGTACTGTTTCGACCCGCACAAGTGGCTGCTCACCGGCTTCGACTGCGACGCGTTCTGGGTCGCCGACAGCGCGGAGCTGATCGAGGCGCTGACCGTGCTGCCGGAGTACCTGCGCAACGCCGCCACCGAGTCCGGCGCGGTGATCGACTACCGGGACTGGCAGGTGCCGCTGGGCCGCCGGTTCCGGGCGTTGAAGCTCTGGTTCGTGCTGCGCTGGTACGGCGCCGAGGGGCTGCGGGCGCACATCCGGTCCGGGGTGGCGCTCGCCGCCCGGTTCGCCGAGCGGGTCCGCGCCGACGACCGGTTCGCGCTGGTGGGGGCGCACCCGTACTCGCTGGTCTGCTTCCGGCTGCGCGCCGACGACGAGGTCAACGCGGAGCTGCTGGCCCGGGTCAACGCCACGGGTCGGGTGCACCTGACGCACACCCGGGTGAACGGCCGGCACACGCTGCGCCTGGCCGTCGGCTCGCCGCAGACCACCGAGGCCCACGTCGACGAGGCGTGGTCGCTGCTCCGCGACGCCGCGACCGCCCTCCTGCCCGACTGACCCAGCACTCCCCCGCTAGCGCGGGTCGGCCGTGCCGGCGGTCGACACCGGGATCCGGGTGCTCGTGCCGGAGATGGACGCCGGGGCCGGGACCGGGGTCGCGGCGAGGGCCGCCGCGGCGACGGCCCGCTCCCGGCGGGTCCGCAGCAGCGCCCGGACGGCCAGCGCCAGGGCGGCGACCCAGGCGGCGGCGAGCAGCGCGTAGACCGCCGGTCGGGCGGGGCCGCCGAGGTCGGCCGAGCGCATCAGCGTGCGGGCGTTGGTCAACACGATCACGCCGCCGATCGCCGCGCCGAGCAGTTGGGCGGGGACGATCCGGACCAGCCAGGCGGCGACCGGCGCGGCGATCAGGCCACCGACGAGCAGCGCGGCCACCATGGGCAGCAGGAAGCCCTCCGCGCCGAGGCCGATGAGGAAGCCGATGCTGGCGGCGCCGGCAACCACGAACTCGGCCGTGTCCACCGAGCCGATCACCCTGCGGGGCTCCAGCCGGCCGCTGACCAGCAGGGCCGGCGTGGCGACCGGCCCCCACCCGCCGCCGCCCGTGGCGTCGACGAAGCCGGCGACCAGGCCGAGCGGGCCGAGGAAGCGCCCCCGCAGCCGACCGGCCCGCCGGTCGGTGCGCAGCGGTCGGGAGAAGCGCACCAGCAGGTACGCGCCGAGCGTGAACAGGATGCCGGCCATCCACGGGGCCGCCGACTCGGTGGAGATCGCGCTGAGGAAGGTCGCGCCGGCGAACGCGCCGACCGCGCCGGGGACCGCGATCCGGGCCACCACCCGCCAGTCGACGTTGCCGAACCGCCAGTGCGCCACCCCGGCGGCGAGCGTGGTGCCGATCTCGGCCAGGTGCACCGACGCCGACGCGGCGGCCGGGGCGACGCCCACGAGCAGCAGCAGCGTGGAGGAGGTCAGCCCGTACGCCATGCCGAGCGCGCCGTCGACGAGTTGCGCGGCGAGCCCGACCAGTGCGAGGACCAGCAGCTTGCGCACGAGCGCCCCCTGACTTTTCGGCATCTCCTATCGACTTGGTCGACAATGCGGCACGCGGGGTGCCGGGGTCAAGACTCCGACCGGTCAGTGAGACGACAGTGGCGCCGGTCCGGCGACCGGGACGACGGTGAAGCCGGACCGGCGACAGGGACGGCGGTGACGCCGGTCCGGGCGGCGGGGCGACGCGTCGACCGCCGACGCGCGAGCTGCTGCGCCGGCGGGCTCGGCCCGGGTCAGGTCCAGGCGCGGGGGTCGGCGGCCAGCTCCGTGACCCGCTCGGGCAGGGTGCCGGCGGCCACGTCGGCGACGGTGACCAGCTCCAGGATCTGGCGTTCGCTGGCCCGCAGGGCGATCCAGACCTCCTGGAGGGACCGGGCGGCGCCGTGGTAGCCGAGTTCCTCGGGCCGCTGCCCGCGTACGTGCGCGAGCGGGCCGTCGATCACCCGGATCACCTCGGCCAGCGAGATCTCCCCGCCCGGCCGCGCCAGCCAGTAGCCGCCCTCGGGGCCGCGCTGGGCGTGCACGATGCCGCCGCGGCGCAGTTGCAGCAGGATGCTCTCCAGGAACTTCGGCGGGATCTCCTGGGCGCGGGCGATCTGCTCGGCGGTCACCGGCCGACCTCGCCCGGCCCCGGCGCCACCGGTCACCGAGGCGAGCTCGGCGACCGCGCGGAGGGCGTAGTCGACCCGGGCGGAGAGGCGCATGCCGGCAAGATTAACCCGCTGGTCACCCCGGCCGACCGATCACCCCTCGGCCGATCGGCCGACGGCGATGTGCCGCCCCGGCTCGGCGTCACTCACCGACGCGGCGCAGCAGCCCTTCCTGCACGGCACTGGCGATGTGTCGGCCGTCCGTGGTGAACAGGCGACCCGTGGCGAGCCCCCGCGCGCCGGAGGCGGACGGGCTCCAGCAGTCGTAGAGGAACCACTCGTCGGCGCGGAACGGCCGGTGGAACCACAGCGCGTGGTCGAGGCTGGCCCCCACCACCCCGCCTGGGCCCCAGACCTCGCCGTGCACCGACAGCACCGAGTCGAGCAGGGTCAGGTCGGAGGCGTACGTCAGCGCGCAGGCGTGCAGCAGCGGATCGTCGGGCAGCTTGCCGTCGATGCGCATCCAGACCCGCTGGTGCGGGTCGGCCGGCCGATCGCCGGGGCGCACCCAACCGGGCTCGCCCACGTAGCGCACGTCGATCGGGCGCGGGATCTGCGCCCAGATGCCAAGCCGCTCCGGGTAGCGGGAGAGGCGGTCGGTCATCGTCGGGACCTCGTCCGGCCCCGGCACGTCGGGCGGCGTGGGCGCGTGGTGGTCCAGGCCCTCCTCCGGGCGGTGGAACGACGCCGACATGAAGAAGATCGGCTTGCCGTGCTGGAGCGCCACGGAGCGGCGTACCGAGAAGGAGCGGCCGTCGCGGATGTTCTCCACCTCGTACGCGATCGGCTCGCTCGGGTCGCCGGCGCGCACGAAGTAGCCGTGCAGGGAGTGCACGAAGCGCGCCGGGTCGACCGTCCGGCCGGCGGCCACCAGGGCCTGGCCGGCGACCTGGCCGCCGTACACCCGCTGGGGGCCGACCGGCGGGCTCATCCCCCGGAAGGTCATCTCGCCGGTGTGCTCCAGGTCGAGCACCTCGAGGAGCTGGTCGACCGCGGCCTGGCCGACCGCGACCTCCCCAGCGCTCACTGGAGCGCTCGCGCGGACGCGGCGTCGACCAACGACCCGAGCTGGTGTACGCGCAGCGTGTTGGTCGAGCCGGGGGTGCCGGGCGGGCTACCGGCGACGATCACCACGTGGTCGCCGGGGTTGGCCCGGTTGAGCCCGAGCAGCGCCTGGTCGACCTGGCGGAACATGTCGTCGGTGTGCTCGACGAACGGCATCAGGAAGGTCTCCACGCCCCAGGAGAGGGCGAGCTGGTTGCGCACCTCGGGCACCGGGGTGAACGCGAGCAGCGGCAGGTCGCAGTGCAGCCGGGACAGCCGCCGCACGGTGTCGCCGGTCTGCGAGAACGCCACCAGGGCCTTCGCGCCGATGGCCCGGGCGATCGAGGACGCGCCGACGGTGAGCGCGCCGCCATGCGTACGCGGGTCGTGCTGGAGACGCGGCACCCCGATCGAGCCGGACTCGGTGGTGGTGACGATCTTCGCCATGGTGCTGACGGTGAGCACCGGGTACTTGCCGACGCTGGTCTCGCCGGAGAGCATCACGGCGTCCGCCCCGTCGAGCACGGCGTTGGCCACGTCGGAGGCCTCGGCGCGGGTCGGGCGCGAATTCTCGATCATCGAGTCGAGCATCTGGGTGGCCACGATGACCGGCTTGGCGTTCTCCCGGCAGAGCTGCACGGCGCGCTTCTGCACCAGCGGGACCTGGTCGAGCGGCAGCTCCACGCCGAGGTCGCCGCGGGCGACCATGACGCCGTCGAAGGCCAGCACGATCTGCTCCAGGCAGTCGACGGCCTCGGGCTTCTCGACCTTGGCCAGCACGGGGCGGTGCACCCCGACCTCGGCCATGATGCCGTGCACCAGCTTGATGTCGTCGGCGGAGCGGACGAAGGAGAGCGCGATCAGGTCGACGCCGAGACCGAGGGCGAAGCGCAGGTCCTCGGCGTCCTTCTCGGACAACGCGGGGACGCTGACCGCCACGTTGGGCAGCGAGACGCCCTTGTTGTTGGAGACCGGGCCACCCTCGGTGACCAGGCAGCGGATGTCGTTGCCGGTGACGTCGGTGACCTCGACGGCGACCCGGCCGTCGTCGATCAGCAGCCGGTCGCCGGGCTTGACCTCCTGCGGAAGCTTCCGGTAGGTGCAGGAGACCCGGTCCTTGGTGCCGAGGACGTCGTCGCCGGTGATCACGACCGAGTCGCCGGTGCGCCACTCGTGCGGGCCGTCGGCGAACCGGCCGAGCCGGATCTTCGGGCCCTGGAGGTCGGCGAGCACGGCCACCGGGCGTCCGGCCGCCTCTGCGGCCTCGCGCACCAGCCGGTACACCGCCTCGTGGTCGGAGTGGCTGCCGTGGCTGAAGTTGAGTCTGGCCACGTTCATGCCGGCCTCGACGAGCCCCCGGATCCGCTCCGGGGACGAGGTGGCAGGACCAAGAGTGCAGACGATCTTCGCGCGGCGTGTCACGCCCATCAGGCTAGTCTCTCCTCCGGGTCGGACTGCGGGCCGACCCCTCGCGGGCTGCGGAAAATTGTCCAACGACGCGCGTCACGCGCGCAGCCGGCGGGCGGAACCCACGCCGGAACGTTGAGACGGCGGGCAACGGCGACCGCGCGCCGGAATCGTACGCCCCCGGCGCCACCGGGCACCGGGGTGCTCCCGGCCGGCGGGCCCGCCGTCGATGGCCGGTCCACGCCGTGCCGCGCCCTGGCCGCACACCCGCCGCGCCGCGCGGACGCCCGCCCGGCCCTACCCGCACACCCGCCCCGCCCGACCCCTGGCGGCCTGGCCCGCACGCCCGACCCGCTCCCCCGGCCGATCCGACGGGTTCTGCTGATGGCGCCGGAGGGTGCCGGCGTGACGGTGCCGATGCCGTTCCACGGTCGCAGGTGCCCGCCCGGGTCGCTCGCGCGCCGGGGCGGACCGCCGCGGGAGGCCCGGCGGTGCACGCCGGGACGGCGGCCCGCGCCGCGCGCCACGGTGCGCCGGGCGTCCGGCGGAACCGCTCAGGTCTGCGTCTTGACCAGTGGGAACTCCAGCGAGCCCGCCGGGCAGAGGAAGGTCATCACGTCCACCCGGTAGAGCCCCGCCTGCACCGCCGGGTCGGCCTCCATCACGCTGCGCACGTCGTCCACCGAACCGGTCCGGGCCAGACCGAAGCCGATCGGCGGGTCCGGCTCGCGGGCCTGGCCGTCCACCGAGCCGGCGACCAGGATGATCCCCCGCCGCTGGAGGGCCTGCATGTGCGCGAGGTGCTCGGCCTGCAACCGCTGCACCGTCTCCGCCGGCAGCGCCCGCCCGGCCGCGCCGGGATACAGCACGATGCACTCGTACGTGTCGAGCGCGAAGTCGACCTGCGGCACTCCCGTCATGGGCGCTCCCTCCCGCGTCGCGCCGCGCGGCGACCCGTGGTCGACACCGACCGGCACGGGCCCAGCGTCGCACGTGCGGGCGGCCCGCACGGGCGCTCCGGTCAACTCCGCCCACGCCCCGGCCCGGTTGTCGCCCCGCTGCGCCCTTTCCCCCACCCGGCCCGCCATTCATGGCGGGGAGGACGTCAAAGGGCGAGGCAGTCCGGGCGGATCGGGGCGTCGCGCAGCGCCTGCCGGACCACGGTGTACGTGGTGCCGTCGAGCACGAGCCCGAGGTGCCCGACGACCCGCAGCGGGCACGCCGCCTGGATCAGCACGTTGGTCGCGCCGTCGGCGAGCGAGGCGTTGTCGACCGGCCGGACCAGCTCGTCCTGCCACGTCCGGACCGTGGTCCAGCGGACCGCGCCGGGGGTGTCGTCGCCGCCGTTGAGGTCTTGTCGCGCCGTACGCACGAACCGGCAATTCGCGCGGCTTGCCGATCGAGCGCTCCCGCACGGCGGCGACGAGGCCGCCAACCACGCCCCGCCAGCTATGATCATCTTCGTGACGACGGCCCTCGTGCTCATCGACCTGATGCCCCGGATCATCGCGCTGGAGTTGGCCCCGCACCGTGGCGAGGATGTCCTCGACCGCTGCCGCCGGCTCGCCGCCGTGTTCCGCGCCGAGGGCCGGCCGGTGGTCCAGGTCCGGGTCGAGCGGCCCGGGGTGGCCGAGCAGCCGCCGGGCAGCGACTTCGCCGAGGGGCTGGTCGAGCCGGGGGACGTCGTGGTCGTCAAGCGCACCGTCGGCGCGTTCCACGGCACCGACCTGCACGAGCAGCTGCGCCGGCGCGGGGTCGACACCGTGGTGCTGGCCGGGCTGGTGACCACGATGGGCGTCGAGTCGACCGCCCGCGCGGCCAGCGACCACGGCTACGAGCTGGAGTTCGTGGCCGACGCCATGTCCGGCTTCGCCGCCGACGAGCACGAGTTCACCGTCGAGCGGATCTTCCCGCGCTTCGGCGCCGTCCGGCGGACCACCGACTACCGCTGAGGCGGCTACGCTGCTGCGATGGCGGAGACCATCGAGGACAGTCCGGTCGGCTGGGTGGCCAGCCACGTGGAGCGTTACCTGGCCACCGACGGCGCCGACGGCGGCAGGTACCACGGGTACGACGCCCTGCTGATCACCACCCGGGGGCGCCGGTCGGGCAAGCTGCGGCGGACGGCGCTCATCTACGGCCGGGACGGCGACCGGTACCTGCTGGTGGCGTCGAACGGCGGTGCGGCGCGGCACCCGGCCTGGTACCTCAACCTGTGCGCCGACCCGGAGGTGCAGGTGCAGGTCGGGGCCGAACGGTTCCGGGGCCGGGCGCGGACCGCCACCGCCGAGGAGCGGCCCCGGTTGTGGCAGGTGATGACCGGTGTCTTCCCGACCTACGCCCGCTACCAGCAGGGCACCGACCGGGAGATCCCCGTCGTCGTGGTCGAGCCGGAGCCGACCGACGTCGCGCCGTAGCGGAACCAACCACCGGTGGAACACCACGGCCGTCTCCGGGCGCCGATGACGTCCACCGTGTTCCACCGGTCCCGAGGGCCGGGCGCCCTGGCGACGGGCCGGACGCGCTGGTGACGGCCGGGCGCGCTGGTGACGGCCGGGCGCGCTGGCGGCGGAGCGACGGCCGGTCAGCGGAGGAGGCGGAACAGCAGCAGATAGGCCACGTAGGCGACCGGCACGGCGACGAAGCAGATCAGGAAACCCAGGTGCACGTAGCGGGGCGGGGTGCCGGCGACCATGGCCGGCCGCCCCCAGCGACCGAGCACCAGGTAGCCGGCGAAGAACGACAGCGCGGGCAGGCCGGCGCAGATCCAGGCGCCGAGGGTGAACCCGTCGACCAGGCCGACGCCGGAGGCGAGCACCATGACCACCATCAGCACCGCCGCCACGGCCGCGCAGCCGGCGTAGACGGCGAGCGCCCGGGCCACCGGCGACCAGGCCGGCAGCAGCGCGGGGCGTTGCGCGAGCAGCTCGGCCTGCTGCCCGTGCCGGTCGGACTCGTCGGCGTAGCGCCGGGCCAGCTCCAGCTCGATGGTCGGGTCGGTCTCCGCCGGGCGCGGGCCCGGCACCCCGCCCGCCGCCGGGGCCGCCCCCGGCGGCAGCGCGAGCTTCGTCTCCCCCACCCCGACCTGGGGATACGCCCCGACCCCCGGCCGCCCCGGGGCGCCGGCTGCGCCGGCGGGCTCCCCCGCCCCCGGTCCGGCGCCGCTGATTGGTGCGCCGCCCGGACCGCCGTCGCCGGCCGACCCGGCGCCGGGCACGGCGGCTGGCCCGGTGACGGGGCCCGCGGGTGCGGCGGCCGGCGTGGGCACGCCGGGGGCCGGGAGGCCGATGGCCTGGCCGAGCTGGTCGAGGCGCTGCCCCTGGGCGGTCAGCCGGTGCTGGAGGTAGTCCGCGGCGGCGTGCAGGTTGCGCCGGCGCTCGGCCTCGGCGGCGGCGCCGCGTTCACCGGCCCGACGCCGCTCGGCGAGCTGGCGGGCCAGCGCCGCGTACTCGGAGTAGTCGGACACCGCCTCAGTCCTCCCCGTCCGGGCCGTGCCCGTCGCGGGCGAACGGCACGATGAGCCGGGTGCGCTGGTCGTGCCGGTCGACCAGCAGCGCCCGGTCGGGCCGGGGCGCGTACGCGAGGTCGTGCACCCCGAGGTGCAGCCCGAGCTCGGTGCCGGGCACGTTCAGCGCCACCAGGCAGGCGACGTCGTCGCGGTTGTGCGCGCCGCCGAGGTCGTCGGCGAGCCGGCGCAGCCCCCGCCACCAGCCGAGCAGGTGCACGCCCCGACCGGGGCCCTGGCGCAGCAGCGCCCCCAGGTCGTCGTGGCCGGAGCGGAACGTCTCCGGGTCGGGGGCGGCGAGCGCCGCGCTGGCGGCGTCCATCCCGAACACGACGAGGTAAGTGCGGCCGGTGTCCGGCGCGGCACTGCCCCCCGGCCGGGCCGAGGTGGTCGGGCCGGACGGCGTGGTGGGGGCCGACAGCCCGGCGGCGAGGGTGGCGACGTGCCGGCGCAGGCCGGCGATGTCGAGGCGGTCGACGGCGTGACCGGCGGCGACCAGCGTGTCGGTGGTGTCGTCGACGGCGGGCTCCGCGGCGGCGACCAGCGGGGCGAGGAGGAACCGGGCGTCGCCCGGGGCGTGCTGGCGGGCGAGGCTCAGGGTGGCCGCCCGCAGCACCTCCGCGCCGGTGGCCGAGGTGCCCACCACGGCCAGGTGCCGACCCGGGGTGGCGTCCATCATGAACAGCGCGGAGGTGCCGTCCACATCGACCGTCCGCCCGACCAGGGCGAGCGGGCGACGCCCGCCCGGGCGCAGCCCGGCGAAGGTGGGATCGTCCTCGACGCGCGCGGTCTCGTACCCCTTGAACACCGACGGGGGGTGCGCGCCCGCCGGCCGCGCCTGCCACAGCTCGTGCCGCAGCGCGGCCAGCTCGGCCGCGGCGGCGTGCGCGTCAGGGAAGCGGACGACGGTGTCGGCGCCGACCGCCCCGGCGGCGGTGTTGAGCACGGCCGAACCGACGGGCAGGGTGTGGGCGGCCTCGTTCAGCGGGTCGAGCACGCCGCCGCCGCCGGGCAGCGCCACCCGGAGCGCGAACTGACCGAAGATCGCCTCGGCCCGCCCGTAGAGCGCCTCGACCCCGGTCATGCTCTGGCTCGCCAGGACCAGGTGCACGCCGTACGAGCGGCCCTTGCGGGCCAGCTCCTCGAGCAGGTCGACCGACTCGCGGGCCAGCGCGTCGTTGCCGGCGAGCAGCACGTGGAACTCGTCGACCACCGCCACGATCCGGGGCACCGGCGTGTCGCGGGGCAGGTCGGCGAGCTTGGTGACGCCGTGCCGCTTGAGCGCGGCGGCCCGCCGCGACAGCTCGCGGCGCAGCTCCCGCAGGACGGCGACGCCGTACTCCCGGTCGGACTCGATGCCGACCGCCCGGGCGTGCGGCAGCCAGGACGGGTCGCGGGGGGTGGGGACGAACTCGGTGAAGCTCACCCCCTCCTTGAAGTCGAGCAGGTAGAGCTGGAGCTCGGCGGGCGAGTAGCGGGCGGCGAGCCCGTAGAGGACGTCGAGCAGGAAGACGGTTTTGCCGGCGCCGGTGCGCCCGCCGACGAGCCAGTGCGGGGTGGCGTCGTCGAAGGCGACGGTGACCCGGTCCCGGCCGGCACGGCCGACCACGGTGCGCAGCCCGTTGCCCGCCGACTCGGCCCACCGCCGCTGGGGCAGCAGCTCGGCGAAGCCCACCGCGTCGCCGCGCCGGGCGGCGGCGCCGAGGTGGGCGGCGAGGGCCGCCACCGACGCGGCCGGCGGGTCGCCGTCGAGCAGCACGGGGGCCGCCAGGCCGGTGCCGTCGACGCTGAACGGGGCGCCGGGCGGGTCGCCGACGTGGGCGTACCGCTCGGTCAGCCGGACCGTGGTGGTGGCGCCGAGCTGCGGCGGCGTGTCGGCGGACGCGGCGGACGGCTGGCCGGCGACGAGGACGCAGACGGCGGCGGCCGGCCCGGCGTGGGTGAGCGCGGCGAGCCGGGCCGCCTCGCGGGGCGGCGGCGTCGACGCGGCGACGACCAGCAGCAGCTCCTGGTCGGGGCGGTCGGCGTGCCGGGCGGCACGGGCGTGCCGTTCGGCGGCGTCGAGCAGGGCGGCCACCTCGGCCTCGCCGGTGGCGGGCGGGTCGAGCACGCCGGCGTCGACCAGCGGGCGCAGCGGCCCGAAGGTGGCGCCCAGCGCGGCGGTGTCGATCCCGGCGACCCGGACCCCGCCGGGCGGGGCGGTGGCGAGCAGCCGCAGCACGAGCGCCCGCAGCAGGCCGGCCACCCGGGGGTCGCGGGCGTCCGCGTCGACCGCGAGGTGGTGGCCGCCGCCCAGCGGCACGAGGACGGGGAAGGCGCCGTCGGGGGTGGACGCCTCGCCGACGCGCACCGGGACGGGCGCGACGGCGACCGGGGTGGCCCCGGGGGTCGGGGTGGCGAGCGCGCCACCGAGCTCGGCGAGCCGGGCGACGAGCGCGCCCGCGCCGTTCGGGACGGCCGGGGCGGCGTGCCCGGCGAGCGCCCGACGGGCGGTGTCGAGGTGGGACCGGGCCGCGCGGTGCGCCGCGACCGCCTGCCCGTACGCCGACGCGAGCCTGCCCACCCTCTGCTCCCGTCGCCGTCGCCCCGCCTGGTCCTCAAGGACCCTAACGGACACGGGCGACACCCGGACAGTGGCGAGGCGGGCGCGTCGGCCCTTCCTTGCACCGTGGACAGGTGGGGCGGTGGGTCAGCCGGATCGGGGGCATTCGGCCGGCTGGCCCACCGGGCGTGCCGTGCCGGTCAGGCGGAAGCGGCGGCGGACGCGGCGCGGCGCGCAGGCCGCGCATTCGTGCGCCTCCCGGCCCGCCGGGGGTCGACCGGTGGCCGGCCGGGGCAGCACGGGGCGGCCGGCCGGGACGTCGCTTCCCGCCGGTCGGACGATCCGGGCTACGGCCCGGACGGGCCGGACGGACCGCACCGCGCTCGACGCCGGCCGGACGACGCGGGCCGCCGTCGAGGCGACCCGACGCACCGGACGCCGTACCGCCGGCACGGCCAGCGCCAGAGCGACCCGCCGGCGCAGCGGGCGCCCACGCAGTCGGTCGAGCCCGATCCCCGCCACCACGGTGGCGATCGCCGTCACCGTCCCGGCCAGCACGAGGGTCTGCCGGGGGCCCGCGTGCTCGGAGAGCCAGCCGAGCAGCGGCGCGCCGACCGCGGCGGAGACGGAGCCGGTGACCGCCAGCGCGGCCAGCACCCGGCCCCGCATCGCGTAGTCGGTGTCGAGCTGGGCCCGGGCGCCGACGGTGGTGTCGATGACCACGGCCGCGGCGGCGACCGGCAGGATCACCGCCGCGAAGCTCAGGGTGCCCGGGGCCAGGCCGGCGACGATCTGCAGCACGCTGGCCAGCAGGCCGGCAGCGAGCAGGATCCCGTAGCCCAGCTCGCGCCGCCGGGCCGCGACGAGGGCGCCGAGCACCGTGCCGATCGCGAAGACGGTGGAGAGGAACCCGTAGCCGGAGGCACCGCCGCCCAGCGGCCCGTCGCTCATGGCCGCCATGGTCACCTGGTAGTTGCGGCCGAGGCTGCCGAGCACGAACGACAGGGCGAGCGCGACGAGCACCACCGGCTGGCGCAGCAGATAGCGGAAGCCGGCGACGATGCCGCCGTCCGCCGGCTCCGCGTCGGCCGGCGCCGGCTCCCCCGCGTGCAGCTCCCGCTCGCGTACGGCGAACAGGGCCACCACCACCGCGACGAAGCTGGCGGCGTTGACCGCGAAGAGCAGCGCGGGGCCGACGGCGGCGACCAGGACGGCGCCGGCGCTCATGCCGAGGATGCGGCCGGCGGAGTTGGTCAGCGAGCCGAGCGCCAGGGCGTTGCCGAGGCTCTCCCGGTCCACCAGGGTCGAGCACCAGCGGCCCATCACCGGGCCCTCGATGGCCGAGACCGCGCCGGTCACCAGCGAGATCGCGTAGATCGCCGGGAGGCCGCCCGCGCCGGTGACGGCGACCAGCGCCAGCCCGGCCGCCAGGGCCGCGTGGAGCGCCTGGGCGACGATCAGCAGCGGCTTCGCGCGCAGCCGGTCGGCCAGCGCCCCGCCCCAGACGCTGAGCAGCAGCGTGGGAAGGGCCTGGAGCAGGACGGTGAAGCCCATCGACGTCGCCGAGCCGGTCTCGGCGAGCACGTACCAGTTCACGCCCAGGACCTGCATCCAGGTCCCGACGACGGACACGAATCCGGCGGCGGCCCAGATCCGGTAGTTCCGGTGGCGCAGCGCGGCGAACACGACTGATTCCCCCGTGGGACGGCGACATGACGGTGCCGAACCCGGGTGGCGGTGCACGGCAGCCGCCAAGTCTGGCGGCAATTAAACCGATTTGCCGTCTTTCGTGAGGCGGCTCACGCGACGTGGTCCCGGCCTGCCAGGCGCAGGCCGGGACCACGTCGGGTCCGAGGGGGTGGTCAGCGGGCCGCGAGCGGCTGCCGGGCCGGATCCACCGGGGCCGGGAGCGTTCCGACCCCGCCGAGGTACGCGTGGATCGCGGCGGCCGCCGCCCGCCCCTCGGCGATCGCCCAGACGATCAACGAGGCGCCCCGGTGCATGTCACCGGCGACGAAGACGCCGTCGGCGTCGGTCTGCCAGTCCGGCCGGGCGTCGACCGCCCCCCGCGCGTTGCGGACGACCCCGAACTGGTCGAGCAGCGGCTGCTCCTCGGTGCCCTCGAAACCGATGGCCAGCAGCACCAGGTCGGCCGGCAGCTCCCGCTCCGAGCCGGGCAGCGGGGTGACAATCCGCCGCCCGTCCCGCTTCTCCACGCTCACCTCGGCGATCCGCACGGCCCGCACCTGCCCGGTGCCGTCGTCGACGAACTCCTGCACCGCGACGGCGAAGACCCGCTCGCCGCCCTCCTCGTGCGCCGGGTAGCTGCGCAGGAGCCACGGCCAGGTCGGCCACGGGTCCCGGGCCTCGTCGCGGGCCTGCGGCGGCCGGGGGTAGAGGTCGAGCTGGTGTACGCCGGCCGTGCCCTGCCGGTGCGCCACGCCGAGGCAGTCCGCCGCCGTGTCGCCGCCACCGATGATCACCACGTGCTTCCCGGCCGCGTCGATGGGCGTGCCGTCGGGCAGCACGGCGGTGTCGGGCCGGCCGCCGGCCGCCGCGGCGACCACCCGGTTGGCCGCGACGAGGTGGTCCATCGCCTGGTGCACGCCGCGCAGGTGCCGGCCCGGGGTCTCCGGGGTGTCCCGGCCCTGCAGCGCGCCGCAGGCGAGCAGCACCGCGTCGTGCTCGGCGCGCACCTGCTCGGCGGTGACGTCGACGCCGACGGTGACCCCGGTGCGGAAGCGCACGCCCTCGGCGGCGAGCTGGGCCAGCCGCCGGTCGATGTGGACCTTCTCCAGCTTGAAGTCGGGGATGCCGTACCGGAGCAGGCCGCCGATCGCGTCGTCGCGCTCGTACACCGTCACGGCGTGGCCGGCGCGGGCGAGCTGCTGCGCGGCGGCGAGGCCGGCGGGGCCGGAGCCCACCACGGCGACCGACCGGCCGGTCGGCGCGGGCACCGGGCGCGGCAGCAGGCCGCCCCGTGCGACGGCCGCGTCGGCGATCTCCACCTCGACCTGCTTGATGGTGACCGGCTGGCCGCCGCCGATGCCGAGCACGCAGGCCGCCTCGCAGGGCGCCGGGCAGAGCCGGCCGGTGAACTCCGGAAAGTTGTTGGTGGCGTGCAGCGACTCCACCGCCGCGTCCCAGCCGCCCGTGCGGACCAGGTCGTTCCAGTCGGGGATGCGGTTGCCCAGCGGGCAGCCGTCGTGGCAGAACGGGATGCCGCAGTCCATGCAGCGGGTGGCCTGCTCGCGGATCAGCTCCTCGCCGGCCGGCGGGTAGACCTCCCGCCAGTCGCTGATCCGCACCGGCACCGGGCGGCGCGCCGGCAGCCGCCGGTCGTAGCGCAGGAAACCGTTCGGGTCAGGCACGAGCCACCTCCTGGACCGCCGCCCGCGGGGCGGGCGTGGTCGGCATGGACTTCGCGGCGGGCGCGGAGAGCGCGCTCATCACCGCGTCGTCGATGTCGCGGCCGGCGGCTTCGGCGGCCCGCATGATCTCCAGCACCCGGCGGTAGTCCCGGGGCACCACCACGGTGAACTCCGCCACCGCCTCCGGCCAGCGCTTGAGCAGCTCCTCGGCGACCGCCGAGTCGGTCTCGGCGAAGTGCCGCTGTACCAGCTCGTGCAGCACGGCCTGCTCCTCCCCGGACAGCGGGGCCAGGTCGACCAGCTCCGCGTTGACCCGGCGGCGGTCCAGCCGGTACACGAACGCGGTCCCGCCGGACATGCCGGCGGCGAAGTTCCGGCCGGTCGGCCCCAGCACCACCACGGTCCCGCCGGTCATGTACTCGCAGCCGTGGTCGCCGACGCCCTCGACGACGGCCACCGCGCCGGAGTTGCGCACCGCGAACCGCTCCCCCACCCGGCCGCGCAGGAAGAGCTCACCGGCCGTGGCGCCGTAGAGGATGGTGTTGCCGGCGATGGTCTGGTCCTCGGCCCGCTCCCCCGGTGCGGCGTCGCCGTCGACGAAGGGGGCGGCGGCGTCCGGCCGTACGATGAGCCGGCCGCCGGAGAGGCCCTTGCCCACGTAGTCGTTGGCGTCGCCGTGCAGGCGCAGGGTGACCCCGCGCGGCAGGAACGCGCCGAACGACTGCCCGGCGGTGCCGCGCAGCGTGAACTCGACCGTGTCGGTGGGCAGGCCGGCCCCGCCGAAGCGACGGGTCACCTCGCCGCCCAGCATCGCGCCGACGCTGCGGTGCTCGTTGCGCACCGCCACCTCGACCCGTACGGGCGTGCCGTCGCGCAGCGCCGGCCCGGCGAGGGCGATCAGCTCGTTGTCCAGCGCCAGGTCCAGGCCGTGGTCCTGGGCGCGGACGCCCCGGCGGGCGGCGCCGGCCGGCAGCTCCGGCAGGTGCAGCACGGGGGTCAGATCGAGCCCGCCGGCCTTCCAGTGCGCGATCGCCGGGGCGACGTCGAGCAGCTCGGCGTGCCCGATGGCCTCCTCGATCGAGCGGAGGCCCAGCTCGGCCAGGTAGCCGCGGACCTCCTCGGCGAGGAAGAGGAAGAAGTTCTCCACGAACTCCGGCCGGCCGGTGAAGCGTTCCCGCAGCACCGGGTTCTGGGTGGCGATGCCGACCGGGCAGGTGTCCAGGTGGCACACCCGCATCATCACGCAGCCCTCGACGATCAGCGGGGCGGTGGCGAAGCCGAACTCCTCGGCGCCGAGCAGCGCCGCGACCAGCACGTCCCGGCCGGTCTTGAGCTGGCCGTCGACCTGCACGGTGACCCGGTCGCGCAGCTTGTTGAGCAGCAGCGTCTGCTGCGCCTCGGCCAGCCCCAGCTCCCACGGGGTGCCGGCGTGCTTGAGCGAGTTCAGCGGGGACGCGCCGGTGCCGCCGTCGTGGCCGGAGATCAGGATGACGTCGGCCTTGAGCTTCGCCACGCCCGCCGCCACGGTGCCGACGCCGACCTCGCTGACGAGCTTGACGTGCACCCGCGCGGACGGGTTGACGCACTTCAGGTCGTGGACGAGCTGGGCGAGGTCCTCGATGGAGTAGATGTCGTGGTGCGGCGGCGGGGAGATCAGGCCGACGCCCGGCGTGGCGTGCCGGGTGCGGGCGATCCACGGCCAGACCTTGTTGCCGGGCAGCTGCCCGCCCTCGCCGGGCTTGGCGCCCTGCGCCATCTTGATTTGGAGGTCGTCGGCGTTGACCAGGTATTCGCTGGTCACGCCGAACCGGCCGCTGGCGATCTGCTTGACGGCGGAGCGGCGGGCCGGGTCGTGCAGCCGGTCGACGTCCTCGCCGCCCTCGCCGGTGTTGGACTTGCCGCCGAGGCGGTTCATGGCGATGGCGAGGGTCTCGTGCGCCTCCGCCGAGATCGACCCGTACGACATGGCGCCGGTGGCGAACCGCTTGACGATCTCGGTGGCCGGCTCGACCTCGTCGAGGGGCACCGCCGGCCGCACGCCGGTCCGCAGGGTGAACAGCCCGCGCAGCGAGCCTGCCTTCGCGGCCAGCTCGTCGACCTTCGCCGTGTACTGGCGGAAGACGTCGTACTGGCGGCTGCGGGTGGCGTGCTGGAGCAGGAAGACCGTCTCCGGGTTGAACAGGTGCAGCTCACCCTCGCGGCGCCACTGGTACTCGCCGCCCACCGCCAGCCGCCCCGAGGAGGACTCGGCGCCCGGCTCCGGCCAGGCCACGGCGTGCCGGGCGGCCACCTCGGCGTGGATGCCGTCCAGCCCGATCCCGCCGATCTTGCTCGGGGTGCCGCGGAAGTAGCGCTCGACCAGCCGGGAGTCCAGCCCGACGGCCTCGAAGACCTGCGCCCCGCAGTACGACGACACCGTCGAGATGCCCATCTTGGACATGATCTTCAGGACGCCCTTGCCGAGCGCCTTGACGTAGTTGCGGACCGCCTTCACCGGCTCGACGCCGGCGAGCGCGCCGGTGGCGATCATGTCCTCGACCGACTCGAAGGCCAGGTACGGGTTGACCGCCGCCGCGCCGTAGCCGATCAGCACGGCGGCGTGGTGCACCTCGCGGCAGTCGCCGGACTCGACGACCAGCGCCACCTGGGTGCGGGTCTGCTCCCGGACCAGGTGCTGGTGCACGGCGGCGGTGAGCAGCAGCGACGGGATCGGGGCGAGGTCGGCGTTGGAGTCCCGGTCCGACAGCACCAGGATGCGTACGCCGTCCTCGATCGCCTCGGAGACGTGCCGGCAGATCTCGGTCAGCCGGGCCTTGATCCCGGCGCCGCCCTCCCGGACCCGGTAGAGCCCGGAGACCCGCACCGCCTTGAAGCCCGGCAGGTCGCCGTCCTCGTCGATGGAGAGGATCTTGGCCAGCTCGTCGTTGTCGATAACCGGGTACGGCAGCACGATCTGCCGGCAGCTCGCCGGGCCCGGGTCGAGCAGGTTGCCCTCCGGCCCGATCGTCGACGCCAGGCTGGTCACCAGCTCCTCGCGGATGGCGTCCAGCGGCGGGTTGGTGACCTGCGCGAAGAGCTGGTGGAAGTAGTCGTAGAGCAGCCGCGGCCGGGTGGACAGCGGGGCGATCGGGGTGTCGGTGCCCATCGAGCCGAGCGGCTCGGCGCCCGTCCGCGCCATCGGCGCGAGCAGGATCTTCAGCTCCTCCTCGGTGTAGCCGAAGGTCTGCTGCCGGCGGCGCACCGAGTCGTGGGTGTAGACGATGTGCTCGCGCGGGGGCAGGTCGGTCAGCTCGATCAGGCCGGCGTGCAACCACTCGGCGTACGGCTGCGCGGCGGCCAGCTCCGCCTTGATCTCGTCGTCGTGCACGATCCGCCCGGCGACGGTGTCGACCAGGAACATCTTCCCCGGCTGGAGGCGGCCCTTGGCGACCACCCGGGCGGGGTCGAGGTCGAGCACGCCGGCCTCGCTGCCGAGCACCACCAGGCCGTCGTCCGTCCGCCACCAGCGGCCCGGGCGCAGCCCGTTGCGGTCGAGCACGGCGCCGACGATCTCGCCGTCGGTGAAGGCGACCGAGGCCGGCCCGTCCCACGGCTCCATGAGGCTCGCGTGGAAGCGGTAGAAGGCCCGCTTGTCGGGGGCCATGTCCGGGTCGTTCTCCCACGCCTCGGGGATCATCATCAGCACCGCGTGCGGCAGGCTCCGCCCGGCCAGGTGCAGCAGTTCGAGGACCTCGTCGAAGTTCGCCGAGTCGGAGGCGGCGGGGGTGCAGACCGGGAGGACCCGGCGGATGTTGCCGGGCAGGTGCCCGCCGGCTCCGCCGGCGGCTGAGGAACCGCCGCTGGTGAGCATCGACTCTCTCGCCTGCATCCAGTTCCGGTTGCCCCGAATGGTGTTGATCTCGCCGTTGTGCGCGATGAGCCGGTACGGGTGCGCCAGCGGCCAGGACGGGAACGTGTTGGTGGAGAACCGGGAGTGCACCAGCGCGATCGCGCTCTCCACCCGCTCGTCGGTCAGCTCGGGGTAGAACGCGGGAAGCTGGTCGGGGGTGAGCATGCCCTTCCAGACCATGGTCCGCCCGGACAGCGACGGGAAGTACGCCGGCACGCCCCGCTCGGCGCTCTCCCGCTCGGCCTGCTTGCGGACGCAGAACGCCACCCGCTCCAGCTCGATGCCGCCCAGCGGCGACCCGGCCGGCCCGGCGGGCGAGTCGGTGAGCCGGTGCGCGGCGAGGAACAGCTGCCGGACCCGGGGCATCGCCGCGAGGGCGGTCTCGCCGAGGCCGCTCGGGTCGACCGGCACGTCCCGCCAGCCGAGCAGGTCGGCCCCCTCGACCAGCGCGTACTTCTCCACCACGCGGCGGGCACGGGCCTCGGCGGCGTCGTCGTCGGGGAGGAACACCAGGCCGGTGGCGTACGCTCCGGCGGGCGGCAGCGGGAAGTCGACCACCGCGCGCAGGAACGCGTCCGGCACCTGGATCATGATCCCCGCGCCGTCGCCGGTGTTCGGTTCCGCGCCACGGGCTCCCCGGTGGTCCAGTCGGCAGAGCGCGTCGAGGCCGTTGACCACGACCGCGTGCGAGCGCCGTCCATGCAGGTCCGCCACGAAGGCCACACCGCAGGCGTCGTGCTCCTGGGCGGGGTCGTAGAGCCCGGCCGCGGGCGCTCCCGGGCCGAGGTGCGGGGCCTGCTGGGGGCTGCGGTGAGGGTACGGAAAGGCCACCGGGCCTCCTGTCGTCACTCAGGGTGGATCTCGATCGGGACGACGTCGGCCCTCAAGGGTCTATTGAGTCTACGTTAGGGTCCGGCGCGCAAGGCCAGTGCAGATTGATCACACATTCCAGACTCTGGGACGTGTAGTCTCGCCCGGTGGATCGCCTGCCGAAGGACCTGTTCGACCGGTTGGAACGCTTCTACGACGCCGTGCCCCGGGACGACGCCCGGACGGAGGAGCACGGCACCCTCGTGCTGTTCGTCCGGAACGGGGCCGGCTGGCCGTTCTACGCGCGGCCCCGGCTCGACGCCACCGAGCCGCCGTCGCTGGCCGACGTCGCGGCGGTACGCGAACGGCAGCGCGAACTCGGCCTGCCCGAGGCCCTCGAGTGGGTGCACGAGACGACCCCGGACCTGCTCGCGGTGGCCCGGTCGGCGGGCCTGTCCGTGCTGGAGGCTCCGCTGATGGTGCTCGACCCGGGCGCCCTGCCCGACCCGGGCGCCCGCACTGACGTGCCGGTGCGGCTGCTCGACCCGGCGGAACCCGGCTTCGCGGCGGACGTGGCCGCGCAGCGAGCGGTCGCCGCCGTCGGGTTCGCCGCGCCCGGCACCGACCGCGGCGAGGCCGGCCCGGCGCAGCGGGACGCCGCCGTGGCCGGGTTGGACGAGGCGACGCTGGACGAGGAGCGGGCCCGGATCGCCGACGGTCGGCGACTGTCGGCGCTGGCCGGCACGCCCGCCGACGGCGCGCTGGCCAGCGGGATGGCGATGCGGGTCGGCGACGTGGCCGAGATCGCCGGGATCGCCACCCTGCCGGCCGCCCGCCGCCGCGGCCTGGGCGCGGCGGTCACGGCCGCGCTGGCCCGCGCGCTGCTCGCCGCCGGCACCGACCTGGTCTTCCTCTCCGCCGGCAGCGAGGACATCGCCCGGGTCTACCTCCGCGTCGGCTTCCGCCGCGTCGGTACCGCCTGCATCGCCGAGCCCGCCCCCGTCACCCCCTGACACCCCCGCCCGGCCCTCGCCCGGTCGAGCATGGAGTTTGTGCTGCCCGGTTCATCCCGGCACCCGTCCCCGACGACAACCGCGTGACCGACGGGGAGCGGGTCAGGTCGGGGGGCGCCACTGGGCGGCCGTGGTGGCGGCGGTGGAGAGCAGACGGGGCGTGATCGTGCCGAGGGCGGCGTCGCGGGCGCGCAGCGCCAGCGGGCCCCGGGCCTTCAGCACCGCCGACATCCGGCGGGTCTGCCGGACCACCGTCGCCGCGCGGGGCCGGCGCACCCGGTCGTACGCGACCACGGCGTCGGGCAGTCGGGACTCGCGCAGCAGCGAGGCGAGGGTCGCCGCGTCCTCGAAGGCGAGGCAGGCGCCCTGGCCGAGGTGCGGCGGCATGGCGTGCGCGGCGTCGCCGAGCAGCACCACCCCGCCCGGGCCGGCCGGGAAACCGTACGACCTGGGCAGCGGTCGCAGCTCGCGGATCTCCTGCTGCACCAGGTCCGCCGGGTCGGTGGCGTCGAGCAGCTCGGCGATCGGCGCGGGCCAGCCCGCGTACCAGCGGCGCAGCAGGGCCAGCTGGGTCTCCGGCGGCTCCGGGCGGGGCGCCCCGGCGGCCGTGGCCACCCAGTAGATGCCGCCCCGGCTGGAGGCGCCGGAGGATCCGCGCTCGCCCAGCGAGGCGGACACGAACCGGTACCCGGCGCCGAGCACCTCGCCGCCGACGGGCCGGTCGGCGGGCAGCTTCGGGGCGCGGTACCAGGGGATCACCGCCCGCCACGCGGCGCAGCCCGAGCTGACCACCCCGGACTCGGGGGCGAGCTGGCGGCGGATCTCGCTGTCGGTGCCGTCCGCGGCGACCACCAGGTCCGCCTCGACGGTGTGCCGGCCGTCGCCGACCGACGGGCGTTGGCCGGGCTCGGCGCGGACCGTCCGCACCGTCACCCCGGTGCGCAGCTCCACCTCGTCGCCCAGCCCGGCGATCAGCGCGTCGTGCAGGTCCTCCCGGTGCACCACCACCGGCATCCGGTCGGCGGGGGTCGGCCGGGGCTGCACCAGCCAGTGGCCGTCCGGGCGGCGTACCCCGCCGTCGGGCAGCGGCGTGGCGATCGCCTCCAGGCCGGCGCCGAGACCGAGGGCGCGCAGCGCGCGTACGCCGTTGGGCCAGAGCGCCACGGCGGTCGGCTCGGGGCGGACCCGGTCGGCGCGCTCCAGCAGGGTGACCCGCCACCCGGAGCGCGCCAGCGCGCCGGCGACCGCGAGGCCACCGACGCCGGCCCCCACCACCACCGCGCTACGCATGTGGTGCTCCCCCTCAGCTGTCGCGGTCGGCGGGCCGGAAGCCGGCAGCCCCCGCCCGGTCCTCCGAGCTCTCCTCGTCGCCGTCCGGCTCGACGGACCCGTCGCCGGCGCTCGCGGCGTCCTTCCCGGTCACCGTCTCCTCGCCGGTCGTGGCGGGCAACTCGCCGGTCTCCCGCCAGCGCCGGTACTGCTCCTCGCCGACCACCCGGTAGCCCTCCGGCGCGGCCGGCTTCGCCCCCGCCTCGGCGGCGGAGAGGTCGACCTGCGAGACGTCGGAGTCGGCGGGCACGGGCGGCGTCGCGGCGGCGCCGACCGGAACGAGGTACTCGCGGGGCCCGCGCACCCGCAGGAAGTAGACCAGGGCGCCGAGGAACACCAGGCCGGCGGTCCAGACGTTCAGGCGTACGCCGAGGATGGTGTTCGCCTCGTCGGTACGCATCAGCTCGATCCAGAACCGCCCGGCGGTGTAGCCCATCACGTAGAGGGCGAACGCCCGCCCCCGGCCGAGGCGCAGCTTGCGGTCGAGGACGAGGACCAGCGCGGCGACGCCGAGGTTCCACAGCAGCTCGTACGCGAACGTCGGGTGGTAGAGCCCCGGCTCGAGGATCGGCCGGCCGGCGTCGTCCCGCAGCGCCTGGCCGGGGTTGTCCGGATCCATCCGGTGGATCTCCAGGCCCCACGGCAGGGTGGTCCGGCCGCCGTACAGCTCGTTGTTGAACCAGTTGCCGAGCCGGCCGATCGCCTGGGCCAGCGGCAGGCCGGGGGCCAGCGCGTCGGCGACCACCGCGAACGGGATGCCGAGCTGCCGGGCGGCGATCCAGGCGCCGACCGCGCCGCCGGCCACCGCGCCCCAGATGCCGAGACCGCCCTCCCAGATGGCGAACGCCTTCAGCGGGTCGCCGCCCGTGCCGAAGTACTTCTCCGGCGAGGTGATCACGTGGTAGATCCGGGCGCCGATGATGCCGGCCGGCACCGCCCAGACCGCGATGTCGAGGACCGCGCCGGGGGCCACGCCGCGCTGGCGCAGCCGCCGTTCGGTGACCCAGCAGGCCACCACGATGCCGACGATGATGCACAGCGCGTACGCCCGGACCGGCACCGGTCCGAGCTGCCACACGGCGGTGCTGGGGCTGGGCAGGGCCGCCTGGGGGGACAGCGAGGCGAGAGTCACGGATGCACACGCTACCGTCGTGCGCCCCTCCGGCGGCACCCCGGTCCACCGTCGCCCGATCCCGGTGACTTCTGGTTTGCGCCCCCGTAGGCTCTTTGTCCATGGGCGCGCTCACCTGGGCGGTCGCGGCGGTCGTCACCGACGACGCCGGCCGGGTGCTGCTCTGCCGCCAGGGCCGGGGCGAGCGACGCTACGGGCTCCCGGGCGGCCGGCTGCGTCCGGCGGAGAGCCCGGCGCACGCCGCGATGCGCGACATCCGGGCCGAGACGGGCTGGGAGGTCGAGGTCGTCGACCTGGTCGGCCTCTACCACCTGGTCGGCGCGTGCGCCCCGGCGTCGACGAGCCCCGCCGGCCCGGCCTCGTCGGCGGCGCGGGTCGCGTCGTCGGCCGGTCGTGCCGGGCCGCTGCCCGACGTCCTGGTGCACGTCTTCCGGGCACGCGCCCGGGGGCCGGGGCCGACCGGCGAGCCGACGGGCGGCTGCCAAGCGTCCTGGCACGCCCCCACCGCTCTGCCGGAGGCGCTCACGCCGACCACCCGGGCCGCGCTCGCCGACGCGATGGCGGGCCGCTCCGGCGTCCTGCACACCGCGGGGGCGGGCTGCGCGGGATCGGCCGTCACGGGGTCGGTCGGCGCGGGGGTGGGTGGTGCGGGGGCGGATGGTGTCGCACCGGACAGCCTCGCACCGGACACTGCGGCTGAAACGGGCACCACTCCGAGCGCGATCGCACCCCCGGCCGGACACCCGCCGGGCCAGCGGGCCAATCCACCCACGCCAACCCGCCACTAACCAACTCCCCCGCGCGCCCCTACGCGCCCACGCTCCCGCCCCACTCCGCCCACCCTCGCGATCTTGCACTTTCCGCCCTGGCAAAAGGGGCATTCCGCGCATTACGCGGGCACAAAGTGCAAGATCGCGGGCGGCGGACGGCGAGGGAGGGAGGGAGGGAGGGAGGGAGGGAGGGAGGGAGGAGGGGGTGGGTCAGGGGGTGGGGGTGCGGACGCCTTGGGCGAGTTCGGCGCTGAGGGTGCGGAGGGCGGCCAGGCCGGACGCCTCGTCCGGGGCGTCGAGAAGGCAGCGGATCAGGGCGCTGCCGACGATGACGCCGTCGGCGTACCCGGCGACCGTGCCGGCCTGCGCGCCCGTGCCGACGCCCAGCCCCACGCCGACCGGCAGGTCGGTGACCTCCCGCAGCCGGGAGACCAGGACCGGCGCCGCGTCGGAGGTCTTCGCCCGGGCGCCCGTGACGCCCATGATCGCGGTGGCGTAGACGAAGCCCCGGCAGTGCGCCGCGGTCATCGCCAGCCGCGCGTCGGTCGAGGAGGGCGACACCAGGAAGGTGCGGTCCAGCCCGTACGCGTCCGAGGCGGCGAGCCACTCGCCGGCCTCCTCGGGGATCAGGTCCGGGGTGACCAGGCCGGTGCCCCCGGCCGAGGCGAGGTCCCGGGCGAAGGCGTCCACGCCGTAGCGCTCGACCGGGTTCCAGTACGTCATCGTGACCACGGGCGCCCCGGTGGCCGCGACCGCCTCGATGATGCGCAGCGTGTCGGCGGTGCGTACGCCGCCGGCGAGGGCGATGTCGCTGGCCCTCTGGATCACCGGGCCGTCCATCACCGGGTCGGAGTACGGGATCTCCACCTCGATCACGTCGACGCCGGCCTCGACCATCGCGGTCATCGCGGCGATGCTGCCCTCGACGGTCGGGAACCCGGCCGGCATGCAGCCGACCAGCACCGCCCGCCCGTCGGCGCGCGCCTTGTCGAACGCCACCCCGATCCGGCTCACGTTTCTCACTGCTCCTTGTCGAGGATGCCGAAGTAGTTGCCGGCCGTGTGGACGTCCTTGTCGCCCCGGCCGGAGAGGTTGACCACGACGGTGGGCTCCCGGCCCAGCTCGGCGGCGAGCTTCGGGGCGATCTTGAGGGTGCCGGCGAGCGCGTGCGCGCTCTCGATCGCCGGGATGATGCCCTCCGTCCGGCAGAGCAGCTCGAACGCGGCCATCGCCTCGTCGTCGGTGACGGGCATGTAGCTGGCCCGGCCGGTGTCGTGCAGCCAGGCGTGCTCCGGCCCGACGCCGGGGTAGTCCAGCCCGGCGGAGATCGAGTGCGACTCGCAGGTCTGGCCGTCGGCGTCCTGGAGGACGTACGTGCGGGTGCCGTGCAGCACGCCGGCGGAGCCGCCGGTGATGCTGGCCGCGTGCCGCCCGGTCTCCACCCCGTCGCCGCCGGCCTCGAAGCCGTAGAGCCGCACGCCGGGGTCGCCGACGAAGGCGTGGAAGATGCCCAGCGCGTTGGAGCCGCCGCCGACGCAGGCGGTGACCGCGTCCGGCAGCGCGCCGGTCAGGTCGAGGCACTGCTGGCGCGCCTCGTCGCCGATGCCGCGGACGAAGTCGCGGACCATCGCCGGGAACGGGTGCGGCCCGGCGGCGGTGCCGATCAGGTAGTGGGTGTCGTCGACGTTGGCGACCCAGTCCCGCATCGCCTCGTTCATCGCGTCCTTGAGGGTGCGCGAGCCGTTGGTGACCGGGACGACGGTGGCGCCGAGCATGCGCATCCGCGCCACGTTGAGCGCCTGCCGCTCGGTGTCGACCTGGCCCATGTAGACCACGCAGTCGAGGTCGAACAGGGCGGCGGCGGTGGCCGTGGCCACGCCGTGCTGGCCGGCGCCGGTCTCCGCGATCACCCGGGTCTTGCCCATCCGCTTGGTCAGCAGCGCCTGGCCGAGCACGTTGCGCACCTTGTGCGCCCCGGTGTGGTTGAGGTCCTCCCGCTTGAGCAGCACCCGCGCGCCGGCCTTGGCGGAGAACCGCCGGGCCGCGTAGAGCAGCGAGGGCGTGCCGGCGTAGTCGCGCAGCAGGGCGGCGAACTCCGCCCGGAACGACTCGTCGGCCATCGCCGTGCGGTGCGCGGCGTCCAGCTCGTCGAGCGCCGCGACCAGCGCCTCCGGTACGAACCGGCCGCCGAACCGGCCGAAGTGGCCGGCGGAGTCGGGCTGCGGACCGGCCGGGGCGGCCAGCGCGTCGGCGCTCATGCCCGCACTCCGCTTCGCTCCGTGCCGCCATGAGGCACCACCGCACTGAACCTGATGATTCGCTCGCTGCGCTCGCTCATGGTCATCGTCCTCTCGGTGCTGAGGAACCGGCGCGGGATCAGCGCGCCGGGCGGGGCGTGGCCGGGTGGTTGCCGGCGTTGACCAGCTCGGCCACCGCCTCGCGGGGGCTCTTCTGGGTGACCAGACCCTCGCCGACCAGGACCGCGTCGGCGCCCGCCGAGGCGTACCGGATGAGGTCGTGCGGACCACGCACCCCCGACTCGGCGATCTTGACGACGCTGCTGGGCAGGCCGGGCGCGATCCGCTCGAACACCGAGCGGTCGACCTCAAGGGTACGCAGGTTGCGGGCGTTGACCCCGATGACCTGGGCGCCGGCCTCCAGCGCCCGGTCGGCCTCCTCCTCGTCGTGCACCTCGACGAGCGCGGTCATGCCGAGCGACTCGATCCGCTCCAGCAGGCCGACGAGGGCGTTCTGCTCCAGGGCGGCGACGATCAGCAGCACCAGGTCGGCGCCGTGCGCCCGGGCCTCGTGCACCTGGTAGCTGGAGACCACGAAGTCCTTGCGCAGCACCGGGATGTTGACGGCGGCGCGGACGGCGGCCAGGTCGTCGAGCGAGCCGCCGAACCAGCGCCCCTCGGTGAGCACGCTGATCGCCCGCGCGCCGCCGGCGGCGTAGTCACCGGCCAGGTCGGCCGGGTCGGCGATCTCCGCCAGCCGCCCCTTGGACGGCGAGGAACGCTTCACCTCGGCGATCACCGCGACGCCCGGCTTGCGCAGGGCCGCGTACGCGTCCAGCGGCGGCGGCGCGGCGGCGGCCAGTTCGCGGATCCGCTCCAGCGGAACCTGCTCCTGTCGCCGGGCGACGTCCTCACGCACGCCGGCCAGGATCTCGTCGAGCACGCCTAGGGACGCCGTCGGACCGGCCTCGTCCCCCTCCGCGTGCGCATGCTCAGCAGTCACCAACGGACTCCCCTCTCCGGGTGTCATGGGCCGATGCTAGGGGGCGCCACCTGGCGACGGGTGCCGGGGGTATGGCGTGCCTCACGAGATGGGCTGCGGCATAATGGCCGACTTCCGGTGAACGAGACGTCACTCAGGGCGACGGCGTCCATCGACGGCCGTCACCCCGTCTCGTCGCCCCCACCGCGCGAGACATCGGCCCGATCCTGTCCACTCCCGCGCCCAGCCGCCCGGCGCGGCCACGGCGGGACGCCAGCACCCTGTGACCTAGCTCAAGGGCGAACGGCCCTTTCCCTGGTCGCGGGCCGGACGGAAAGTTGACGTGTCGGTCACCACGGCGAAACGTGAGCCAGCCAGCATCTCTGTCGGGCAGACTCGATGTCGCGCCTGCCCCACCGACACCAACGATCTCCGTGCGGGGTGATCATGAGCACTGTCGAGCCCAACCAGACCATCGGACTGACGACCATCTCGCGTGCCGTCGCGTCGCTCGCCGTCGGCGTGGTCCACACCGTGGAGCGCGCGGTGGTCGGCGAGGCCCGGATGCGGACCGCGCGCGGCAACGCCTGGGAGGCCGTCTGCGCCGACCGGGCCCGCGCCGACCAGCGGGCCGAGCTGGGCCGCCTGGCGGCGGAGCTGACGGCCGCCCGGGCCGCCGCCCGCGACCGTCAGCCCGTCAGCTGACCGTCGGATCCTCGCCGCGATCCAGCGCGTCCCACGCCTCCGTCGTGCGCCGCCCGGTGACGCGGCCGTCCTCGCCCCGGGCGGCCGGCGCGCCGCCGCCCCGGGCCGGCCGCTCGTAGCGGGCGCCCATCGCCGGCCACCGCCGGCCCCGCAGCGCCGTCAGCAACCCGCCCGCCGCGGCGAGCACCCCGCCGACCAGGCAGAGCGCCGGCCAGTGCCGGCTGACCTCACCGTCGAACCCGGCGACCAGGCCGTAGCCGCCGCCGGCCGCCACCGCCGCGCCGAGCCCGCACAGCAGCGCGCCCAGCAGCCGCCGCGACCGCCCCCGGGTGGCGAGCACCGCGCCGCCCCCGGCCAGCCCCACCAGGGCCAGCGCCGGCAGCCACGGCAGCAGGCCCGCGCCCGTGCGCGCGTCGCGTACCGGCGGCAACGGGGTGGGCCGAGCGGTCAGTTCGACCGCCCAGGTGCGGGTCGACGCCCAGAACGCGAGGCCCGCGCCGGCCACGCAGAGCAGCACCGCGTACGTCAGCTCGCGCCGGCCCGCGACGGCCCGCGCGCGCTCCTCGGCCTCGGCCGTCCCCGACTCGTGGCCGCGCGGCTGCGCCGCCGTCATCGGGCGGGCCGGAGGGTCTCGGCGGCGGCGATCGCGGCGAGCACCGCCGCGGCCTTGTTCCGGGTCTCCTGGTCCTCGGCGGCCGGGTCCGAGTCGGCCACCACCCCCGCCCCGGCCTGCACGTACGCCCGGCCGTCGCGCATCAGCGCGGTGCGGATGGCGATCGCCATGTCCAGGTCCCCTCCGAAGCCGAAGTAGCCGACGGTGCCGCCGTAGAGGCCGCGGCGGACGGGCTCCAGTTCCTCGATGATCTCCATCGCCCGCACCTTCGGCGCGCCGGAGAGCGTGCCGGCGGGGAAGGTCGCGGCGAGCGCGTCGAAGGCCGTGCGGTCGTCCCGCAGCGTGCCGACGACGGTCGAGACGATGTGCATGACGTGGCTGTACCGCTCGATGGTGGCGAACTCCGGCACCTCCACGGTGCCCGGACGGCACACCCGGCCCAGGTCGTTGCGGCCCAGGTCGACCAGCATCACGTGCTCGGCCCGCTCCTTGGGGTCGGTGAGCAGCTCCGCGGCGAGCCGGGCGTCGGCCTCCGGGGTGGCGCCGCGCGGCCGGGTGCCGGCGATCGGGTGCAGCAGCGCCCGCCGCTGCCCCTCCGCGTCGGCGGTCACCTTCAGGTGCGCCTCCGGGGAGGAGCCGACGATGTCGAAGCCGTCGAAGCGCAGCAGGTACATGTACGGGCTGGGATTTGTCGTACGCAACACCCGGTAGACGTCCAGCGGGTCGGCGTGCGTCTGCCGCTCGAACCGCTGCGCCAGCACGATCTGGAAGCACTCGCCGGCCCGGATCGCCTCCTTCGCCGCCTCCACCGCCTTCGGGTAACCGCCCTCGGGCGTGCGGCTGCGCACCTCCCCGGCGGGCGGCCGGTCGACGGTGGACACCATCGGCGGGATGGGCCGGGACAGGGCGGTGGTCATCGCGTCGAGCCGGCCGACCGCGTGGTGGTACGCGGCCGTGACCCGGGCCTCGCGGTCCGGCTCGTCCAGCGGCGGCAGGATCGCGTTGGCGACCAGGATCGCCGAGCCGTCGTAGTGGTCCAGCACCACCAGGTCGGCGGCGAGCATCATGCCCAGCTCGGGCAGGCCCAGGTCGTCCTCGGTCAGCTCGGGCAGCCGCTCGAACCGGCGGATCAGCTCGTAGCCGAGGTAGCCGACCATGCCCCCGGTCAGCGGCGGCATGCCGCTGGCCGCGTCCCAGGCCGGGCCGGCGAGCGCGTCGACGGTCTCGCGCAGCACCCGGACCGGGTCGCCGGAGGTGGGCACGCCGGCCGGGGGCTGCCCCGTCCACGTCGCCACGCCGTCCCGCTCGGTCAGCGTGGCGCTGCTGCGTACGCCGATGAACGAGTACCGCGACCAGGCCAGCCCGGCCGAGCCGACGCCCTGCTCGGCGGACTCCAGCAGGAACGTTCCCGGACCGCCGGCCAACTTGCGGTAGACGCCGACCGGCGTCTCCGCGTCGGCGAGCAGCCGCCGGGTGACGGGGACGACGCGCCAGCGGGCGGCCAGCTCGGTGAAGGAGGCCACGTCCGGGCTGACCGCGCCGTCGGTCCGGGCCCCGCCGCCGGGCGTCGCGCGCTGCGCCGTCACCGGGCCCCCGCCCCTTCCCCGCTGACCGGCAGCTCCGTGAAGAAGCAGGTGCGGTGCCCGGTGTGGCAGGCCGCGCCGACCTGGTCGACGTCGACCAGCAGCGCGTCGCCGTCGCAGTCCAGGGCGACCGAGCGGACGTACTGGTGGTGCCCGGAGGTGGCGCCCTTCACCCAGTACTCCTGGCGGCTGCGCGACCAGTAGGTGGCCCGCCCGGTGGTCAGGGTGCGGTGCAGCGCCTCGTCGTCCATCCAGGCGACCATCAGCACCTCGCCGGAGTCGTGCTGGCGGACCACCGCGGCCACCAGGCCGTCGGGGGTGCGGCGCAGCCGGGCGGCGATGGCCGGGTCGAGCCGGGACGCACGGGCCGGGCCGCCGGCCGCGGGCTCCTGCGGGCTGGGGTGGGCGCCGGTCACGGGCGCGTCAGGTACGGGCACAGTGACCCATTGTCCCGCACGCGGGGCGGGCACCGGCGACGGCTCCCGCCGGGGGCGCGGCGGCCGGCCGGCGGGCCGGGTCAGCTGGTCGACGTAGCGGTCCAGCCGGCCGTCGACCAGGGCGTCGGCCAGGTCCGCGCCGGCGACCTCGGCGACCTCGGCGGCGTACGGGCGGATCAGCGGCAGGGCGCCGGCGACCAGGCGGGCCGCGGCGGCACAGACCTGCCCGACCGAGCCGGGGCGCAGCCCGAGGCAGAGCAGCATGTCCTCCCGGTAGTTCGGCGGCGCCACCGGCAGGTCGAGGGCGGCGGCGAAGGCCGCCCGGCGGGACGCCACCCGGACCGTCGGGTTGGCCGGCCGCAGCACGGACGGGCAGAGCCGGGCCAGGTCGGCGGCGGCCAGCCGGACACCGAGGTGGTCGTCGGCGTCCCGCGCGCCCGCCACCTTGCCGAGAGTGGCGATCAACTCTTCCAACTGCGGCTCGCCGGCCGGCTGGCAGAGCACCGGCAGGTCGATTCGGACCCGCCAGTGCGGATCCGCCCAGAGCAGCCGGGCCGGCGCCGTCACCGGCAGCCCGAACGCCCAGTCGGCCGGCTCGCCGAGCCGGCTCAGCCAGGAGCGCACGTCGCGGGCGGCCACGGAGACGTGGGTCAGCCGCCCGGCGTGCTCCGCCAGGTACGCCCGGCGGGCCGCGTACGGGGCGCCACCGAGCAGCACGTCGACGTCGACGTCGCTGTGCGCGGTGGCGGCCCGCCGGGCGTGGCTGCCGCGCAGCATGATGCCGACGACGGGCTGCTCGGTGCCGGCCCGCAACCGGGCGGCCCATTCGCGGAGGAACCCCTCGTCCGGTGACGGAGCGTGACCCACGGCGCCATCGTGCCGTACGCCCGATCAGTGCGCAATGCCCGATGGCGGACCCGGTGTCCGGTCCGAAGGCTAATGCCCGACGGACCTCATCGACGCCTCGGGGTACCGTTCGCCGGCCACCGCGCCCGGCGGCACCGCCTCGCCCAGCCGGGACCGCTGCGTCGGGGTGAGCCGGATGTCGGCCGCCGCCGCGTTCTCCGCCAGCCGGTGCGCCCGTCGCGTGCCCGGGATCGGGAAGACGTCCTCGCCCTGGGCGAGCAGCCAGGCCAGGGCGGCCTGGGCCGGGGTGCAGCCGATCTCGTCGGCCACCGCCCGCACCTCGTCGACCAGCTTGAGGTTGGCGTCGAGGTTGCCCTCGGCGAAGCGCGGCGCCGCCGTGCGCCAGTCGTCGGTGGCGAGCTGCTCCCGGCTGGTGATCGCCCCGGTCAGCAGCCCCCGCCCCACCGGCGAGTACGCGACCAGCGCCACCCCCAGCTCCCGGCAGGTGGCCAGCATCTCGCCCTCGACGTCCCGGCTGAACAGCGAGTACTCCATCTGCACGGCGGTCACGGGGTGCACCGCGTGCGCCGCGCGCAGGGTCGCCGGGCTGACCTCGGACAGGCCGATCAGCCGCACCTTGCCGGCGGTGACCTGCTCGGCCATCGCGCCGACCGTGTCCTCGATCGGGGTGGCCGGGTCGCGCCGGTGCAGGTACCACAGGTCGATGGCGTCCACCCCGAGCCGACGCAGGGAGGCGTCGCACGCCGTGCGCGCCCAGGCCGGGCTGCTGTCCACGTACGCACCGGGGCTGCCGGTGGCGCCGGATCCGTCGCCGCGCACCCGGTTGCCGAACTTGGTGGCCAGGAAGACCTCCTCGCGGCGCGCCCGCACCACCGGGGAGAGCAGTTCCTCGTTGCGGCCCCGGCCGTACATGTCGGCGGTGTCCAGGTGGTTCACGCCCAGGTCGAGCGCCCGGTGCAGGGTCCGGGTCGACTCGGCGTCGTCGGCCCCGCCGTAGGCGAAGCTCATCCCCATGCAGCCCAGCCCGATCGCGGAGACCTCCGGCCCGGCCGCGCCCAGCCGACGGCGGATCATCGGCACCCCTCCGCCCGGCGGTAGTTGTCGATCTTGTAGTTGAGCACCTTCAGGTCCTCCTCCAGCTCGGCCATCCGGCTCAGCACGCGGGCGCGGTGCGCCTCGAACAGCGCCCGCCGGGCGGCCAGGGTGGCGTCGCCCTGCCGGGCCAGCTCGGCGTAGCGGCGCATGTCCCGTACGGGCATGCCCGTACGGCGCAGCCGGGTGAGCAGTAGCAGCCAGTCCACGTCCCGTTCGGTGTAGCGACGGCGCCCGGCCGAGTCCCGCCCGACCGGGGCGACCAGCCCCTCCTGCTCGTACCAGCGCAGCGTGTAGGTGGTCAGGCCGACCCGCTCTGCCGCCTCGCCGACGGTGAGGGTCGTCTCCCGCGTACTGATCTCCACGCCTCCAGGCTTCCAGTTCGAGTGCACGCGAAGTCAACCGTTGCGCGCCGGAAGACAGCACAACTAGCGTGGAGTTCAACAGCCGTTGAGTTTCCGGGGAGGTGGGCGATGGACGAGGCGATCGCCGTCCGTGACCTGGTCGTCGACCGGGGCGGGCAACGGGTGCTGCACGGCATCACCGCGTCCGTGCCGCGCGGCCGGGTCACCGGGCTGCTCGGGCCGAGCGGCAGCGGCAAGACCACGCTGATGCGCGCGGTCGTCGGGGTGCAGGTGGTCGGCGCCGGCTCCGTCACCGTGCTCGGGCGCCCCGCCGGCACGCCGGAGCTGCGCCGCCGGGTCGGCTACCTCACCCAGGCGCCCAGCGTCTACGCCGACCTCACCGTGCGGGAGAACGCGCGCTACTTCGCCGCGCTGCACGGCCGGGGCCGGGCCGACGCCGACCGGGCGGTCGCCGACGTCGGGCTCGCCGGGGCGGCCGGCCAACTCGTCGGCACCCTCTCCGGCGGGCAGCGCAGCCGGGCGTCCCTGGCCTGCGCGCTGGTCGGGGAGCCGGAACTGGTCGTCCTCGACGAGCCGACCGTCGGCCAGGACCCGGTCCTGCGGGCCGACCTCTGGGCCCGGTTCCACGCCATGGCCGCCGCCGGCACCACCCTGCTGGTCTCCAGCCACGTGATGGACGAGGCGGCCCGCTGCGACCGGCTGCTGCTGATCCGCGAGGGGCGGCTGGTCGCCGACGACACCCCGGACGCGGTGCGCGCCGCCGCCGGCGCCGACGACCTGGACGAGGCGTTCCTGCGGCTGATCAGGGCGAGCGAGGCGGGCCCGGCGGGCGCCGCCGGACGGGAGGCGTCGTGAACCCCCGGATCCTGGCCGCCACCACCGGCCGCATCCTGCGCCAACTGCGGCACGACCGGCGCACCGTCGCGCTGCTCGTGGTGGTGCCGTCGGCGCTGCTCGCCCTGGTCTACTTCATGTACGTCGACCAGCCCGCCCCGCCCGGGCAGCCGTCGACGTTCGACCGGGTCGCCCTGGTGATGCTCGGCTTCTTCCCCTTCGTGATCATGTTCCTGGTGACCAGCATCGCGATGCTGCGCGAGCGGACCACCGGCACCCTGGAGCGGCTGCTCACCACCCCGCTGGGCAAGCTCGACCTGCTCTTCGGCTACGGCATCGCGTTCGGGCTGGCCGCGGTCGTCCAGGCGGTCATCGCGTCCGCCGTGGCGTACGGGGTCTTCGACCTGGACACCGCCGGCAGCAGCGGTCTGGTGATCATGATCGCCGCGCTGAACGCGGTGCTCGCGGTCGCGCTCGGGCTCTTCTGCAGCGCCTTCGCCCGCACCGAGTTCCAGGCCGTACAGTTCATGCCGGTCGTGGTGGTGCCCCAGTTGCTGCTCTGCGGGCTGTTCGTGCCCCGAGGCGAGATGGCCGGCTGGTTGCAGGCGGTCAGCGACGCGCTGCCGCTGTCGTACGCCGTCGAGGCGCTGCAGGAGGTGGGCGCGAACGCCGAGCCGACCGGCACCATGTGGCGGGACGTGGCGGTCGTCGCCAGCTCGGCGGTGCTGGCGCTGGTGCTCGCCGCGGCCACCCTGCGGCGGCGCAGCGGCTGACGCCGCGGCACCCGCCCCGCCCCCCGGTGGGACCGACGGCGGACGACGACGAGCGAAGGGCGGCGATGGCGCGGCGGACCGGACGGCGACCCGGCAACCCGGACACCCGGGAGGCGATCCTCGGGGCCGCCCGCGCCGCCTTCGCCGAGCGGGGGTTCGACGGGGCCTCGATCCGGGCCATCGCTGCCGCCGCCCAGGTGGACCCGGCGCTGGTGCACCACTACTTCGGCAGCAAGGACCAGCTCTTCCTGTCCGCGATGCACGCGCCGGTCGACCCGGGCGAGCTGCTGCCGAAGGTGCTCGCCGGGGACCGGGAGGGCCTCGGGGAGCGGCTGGTCCGCACGTTCCTCGGTGTCTGGGACTCCCCGGCCGGCACGGCCGGGGTGGCCCTGCTGCGCTCGGCGGTGAGCAACGAGTGGACCGCCCGGCTGCTGCGGGAGTTCCTGGTCAGCCAGGTGCTCCGCAAGGTCCTCGACCAGCTCGACGCCGACCCGGCCGAGTTGCCGCTGCGGGGCTCGCTGGTGGCCAGCCAGATGATCGGGCTGGCCATGATGCGGCACGTGGTCCGGTTGGAGCCGGTCGCCTCGGCCGCCCCGGAGACGCTCGTCGCGGCGGTCGCCCCGACGGTGCAGCGCTACCTGACCGGCGACCTCGCCGAGGTCTTCGCCGGCTGACGGCGCCAGCGTCCCGGCGTTCCGAGCAGGACCCGGCGGCGGGCCAGATGGCGGCCGGCGGGACCCGGCGATGCGGCAGGCTCAGGCGCGGTCGGCGTACCGGGAGGCGGCGTGGCGGCAGAGCATCGGGTGCAGGAGGCGGGCCAGCTCCTCCTCGCCGTCGAGCGGGCGCGGGAACGCCAGGCGGGCCCGCCGGCGGGCGTCGGGCCGGCCGTGGGCCACCAGCAGGCCGTACCGGTCGATCCGGACCACCCGGGGCGCGACGTCCGGGCCGCTGTCGGCCAGGCCGAGCTGCCGCCGCAGGTAGCCGGCCACCTCGGCCGCGTGATGCTCGGCGAGGTCGGCCAGCAGCCCGGCCTCGACCGCGTGCAGGGGGTCCGGCTCGGCCTCGGCGTACGCCGTGGGGTCGATCCGGCGCACGGCGTCGGCGCGTTCCCAACGGGCCTCGACCACCTCGAAGCGGTGCAGCCGGAACCGGGTGCCGACGTCGAGCAGGTCGCCGGTCGGCTCGACCGCCGCGAAGTCCAGCGCGGCCCGGCGCTCCTCCGCGCCCTCCAGGCGGGTCGCCCAGCCGGAGACCCAGGCCCGGCCGAGGCTCGGCGCGCCCGCGGCGGGCGGCAGGTCGAGCACGTCCAGCACCAGCGCGACGTCGGACTCGCCGTCGGCGGGCCGCAGCGCGGCGGCGAGGTCGCTGACCACTGGCACCAGCAGCAGCACCCGCCCGTCCGGGTCGGTCACGTGCCGGACCTGGTGCGGGCCGGGCCGGTGCGCGACGTGGGCGATGCCGGGCAACCGCCCCGCGACGAGGGTACGGACGATCTCCGCCGGGCTGGGCCGCATGACACGACCTCCTTAATAGGTTAGGCTTACCTAACTCGGAGACTAGAGCACCGGATCGGAGACGTCCAGCGTGAACCACCCCAGGCCCAAGGCCAGGCTCTCCCGCGCCCTCGGCATCCCGCTGACCCGCAAGTGCGTGCGGTACCTCGAACGGCGTCCCTTCCCGCCCGGCGTACACGGCCGGCAGCGCCGCAAGACCTCGGACTACCAGGTGCGGCTGCTGGAGAAGCAGCGCCTGCGCCACCAGTACAACGTCAGCGAGACCCAGCTGCGGCGCACGTTCGACGAGGCCGCCCGGGGCGCGGGCAAGACCGGTGAGAGCCTGGTCGCGCTCCTGGAGCGGCGACTCGACGCGGTGGTGCACCGGGCCGGGCTGGCCCGCAGCATCTACCAGGCGCGGCAACTGGTCGCGCACGGCCACTTCACCGTCGACGGGCGCAAGGTCGACCGGCCGTCGTACCGGCTGCGGCCGGGCCAGGTGGTGGCCGTCCGCGAGCGCAGCCGCGCCTCGGCGCCGTTCCAGCTCGCCGCCGCCGGCACCCACGCGGCCGACGGGCCCGCCCGGCCGTACCTGTCGGTGGAACTGGCCGAGCTGCGCGCCACGCTGCTGCGCGAGCCCGCCCGGCACGAGGTCCCGGTGCTCTGCGACGAGCAGCTCGTGGTGGAGTTCTACTCCCGCTGACCGGCCGCCAGGGTCGGGTCAGCGGGGTCGGCTCAGCGGGTCTGCTCCAGCCAGGAGGCGTAGAGCAGGCCGTAGACCGACTCCGGGTCGCGGACCAGCTCGTCGTGCGGGCCACGCTGCACGATCCGGCCCCGGTCCACCACGATCACCTCGTCCGCGGACTGTGCCGTGGAGAGCCGGTGCGCGATGGCGAGCGTCGTCCGCCCCCGCGTCACCGCGTCCAGGGTGCGTTGCAGCCGCACCTCGGTGGCCGGGTCCACCGCGCTGGTCGCCTCGTCCAGCACCAGCAGGTCCGGGTCGGCCACGTACGCGCGGGCCAGCGCGACCAACTGCCGCTCCCCCACACTCAGCGCCTCGCCCCGCTCCCCCACCGGGGTGCGCAGGCCCGCCGGCAACCCCTCCAGCCAGTCGGCCAGGCCCAACTCCGTGAAGGCCGCGGCGAGCTGTTCGTCGGTCAGCTCGGGGCGGGCGAAGCGGACGTTCTCCGCCACCGTGGCGTCGAAGAGGAAGCCGTCCTGCGGCACCATCACCACCCGCGACCGCAGCGAGGCGAACCGGACCTGCTCCAGCGGCACCCCGGAGAGCAGCACCCGGCCGGCGGTCGGGTCCATGAGCCGGGTCAGCAGCTTGGCGAACGTGGTCTTGCCGCTGCCGGTCTCGCCGACCACCGCCACCCGGCTCTTCGCCGGGATCTCCACGTCGATCCCGTGCAGCACAGGCGGGCCGCCCGGGTAGGCGAAGCCCACCCCCGCGAAGCGGATGTCCAGCGGGCCGGGCGGCAGCTCGCGCCCCTGCTCGCCGGGGTCGGCGACGTCCGGCGCGACGTCCAGCACGTCCAGCACCCGGCGCCAGCCGGCGATGGCGTTCTGCGCCTCGTTGAGCACCTCCGTGGCGATCTGCACCGGCTGGATGAAGAGGGTGACCAGGAAGAGGAAGGCGGTCACCTCGCCGACGCTCAGGGTGCGGTCGGCGCCCAGGGTCACCCCGAGCACCACCACGCCCGCGAGGGCCACCCCGGCGGCCAGCTCACCGACGGAGCTACCCACGATGCTGATCCTGATCGCCCGCTGCTGCGCCCGCCGCTGGCCGTCGATCGCCTCGTCGAGCCGGCGCGCGGTGCGCCCGGCGATCCCGTACGCCCGGATGACCGGCGCGCCGACCACGCTCTCCCCGATCGCGCCGAGCAGCGCCCCCGTGCGCTGCCGGACCACCCCGTACGCCCCGGCGAGGCGGCGCTGGAGCACCCGGATCACGAGCACCGCGGGCAGGAAGGCTGCGTAGACGACCAGGGTCAGCTGCCAGGAGTACGCCAGCATCACCAACGTGGTGACCACCAGCTGGCCGAGGTTGATCACCAGGATCACGCCGCCCCACTGGAGGAACTGGGTGATCTGGTCGACGTCGCTGGTCACCCGCGACACCAGCGAACCGCGCCGCTCGGACTGCTGGTGCAGCATGGACAGGTCGTGCACGTGCCGGAACGCCCGCACCCGCACGTTGGCCAGCGCGGTCTCGCTGACCGTGAACAACCGGCGCATCATCAGGTAGCCGCAGACCGTGGTCACCACCAGCACGGCGGCGGTGGCGGCGACCACCGTCCAGACCACGGTCAGGTCGAGACCGCCGACGATGCCGTTGTCGATGCCCTGCTGCACGGCCACCGGCACGGCCGCCCGGCCGACCATGTAGACCAGGGCCAGGCCGAGCGTGCCGGCGAGGCCGACCCGCAGCTCCGGGGAGAGCGCCAGGCCCCGCCGCAGCGTCTGCCAGGTCGTCTCGGTCACCTCGGCCCCGTCGGCCTCGGTCGCCCCCTGCGCCTTACCACTCACCGGGCCCGCCTTTCGTTCGCGACTGCGGGGCTCCGCTCCGCTGCACTCCTCGCGCTCACCGGGCCCGCCTTTCGTTCGCGACTGCGGGGCTCCGCTCCGCTGCACTCCTCGCGCTCACCGGTCCACCTCGATCTCCAGGCCCGAGCTCAGCGGGGCGACCTCGTCGTACGTCTCGTCCTTGGCATGGTCGACCTCGGCCTGCTCGTAGGCGGTGACCAGGTCGGCGTAGCCGGGCACGGTGGCGAGCAGCTCGGCGTGCGTGCCCCGGGCGACCACCCGGCCCTGCTCCAGGTAGACCACCTCGTCGGCCAGCGCGATGGTGGCCCGCCGGTAGGCGACCACCAGGATCGACGCGGCCGGCGCGCCGGGCTCCCCGGCGGAGGACCGCAGCCCGGCCAGGATGGCCGCCTCCACGCGGGGGTCGACCGCGCTGGTGGCGTCGTCGAGGACGAGCAGGCGTGGCCGACCGGCGAGCGCGCGGGCCAGGGTGAGCCGCTGCCGCTGGCCACCGGAGAGCGAGGTGCCCCGCTCGCCGACCTTCGTGTCGAGGCCGTCGGGCAGCGCGGCGACGAAGCCGTCCGCCTCGGCGAGCCGCAACGCGGCCCAGACGTCGTCGTCGCCGATGCCCGGCCGGTCCAGGGTGATGTTGGCCCGCACCGTGTCGTCGAAGACGAACGGCACCTGGGCGACCAGTGCGGCGGTGCGGGCCAGCGAGGCGGCGGTGAGCCGGCGCACGTCCACCCCGTCCAGGGCGACCGTGCCGGCCCGGGGGTCGACCAGCCGCACGGCCAGCGAGGCGACCGTGGACTTGCCGGCGCCGGTCGGCCCGACCAGGGCGACGGTCTTCCCCGCGGGCACGGTGAAGGAGACCTCGCCGAGCACCTCCGTGCCGGGCAGGTGCGCCTCGGCGGGCTCGTAGCCGAACCGGACGCCGGCGAAGGCGAGGGTGGCGGGGCGGGGGTCGGCCGGGTCGAGCGTCGTGTCGCCGTACGGCATCTCGCCGGTGGCGTCGAGGACCCGGCGGACCCGGTCCCAGCCGGCGACGCTGCGCGGCAGCTCGGCCAGCACCCAGCCGATGGCCCGGACGGGGAAGGCCAGCACGGTGAAGAGGAAGGCGACGCTGACCAGCTCGGCGACGCTGATCGCGCCCTGCCGCAGCCGGAACGTGCCGACCACCAGCACCGCGAGGGTGCCGAGGCTGGGCAGGGTCTCCAGCACGGGGTCGAAGACGCCGCGCAGCCGCCCGACCGACACCAGCGCGTCGCGCAGCTCGCCCGCGCGGGCGGCGAACCGGTCCGTCTCCTGGGCCTCCCGGCCCATCGTCTTGACCACCAGGGCCCCGTCGAAGCTCTCGTGGGCGATGCCGCTGACCTCGGCGCGCAGCCGCTGCGCCCGCGCCTGGCGGGGGGCCATCCGGCGGGAGTAGGCGACGTTGAGCGCGAAGAGCGCCGGGAAGACCGCCAGGCCGACCAGGGCCAGCGCCCAGTCGGTGGCGAAGAGCGAGGCCACCGCGCCGACCAGCATCACCAGGGTGCCGACCGCGAACGGCAGCGGGGCGATCGGGTGCCAGGCGGCCTCGACGTCGGAGTTGGCGTTGGACAGCAGGGTGCCGGTGGCGTTGCGGTGGTGCCAGGACAGCGGCAGCTCCAGGTAGCGCCGGGTGACCCGGCGCCGGTAGGCGGCCTGGAGGCGGTACTGCATGTAACCGGCGCCGAGCCGGCGGCCGAAGATGCCGGCCACCCGCAGCACGCTGATGCCGAACAGCGCGACGGCCGCCAGGGCGAGCGCCCCGACCCCGACCGAGCCGCGCTCGATCGCCGGGACCACCACGTCGCCGACCACCGCGCCCACCACGTACGCGCTGGCCACCGTCATGGCGCCGAAGAGCACGCTGCCGGTCACCGCGACCGCGAAGATCCGCGGCTGCTCCCGGATGGCCACCCCGAGGACGGCCAACCCCCGACCGAGCACGTCCCGACTTGTCCTGCTCGCCACGCTCTCCCCCGCCGTAAGCCGCAATTATCTCCCTCATCCTTACCGGTCGGGGCCAGCTCCGCCGCCCCGGGCCGCTATGTCCGCCGTCACGGCCGCCCCGCCGCGCCGGCGCGCCGACCCAGGCGTCCGCGCCTACGATCGATGCCATGCCGCGGTACGCCCGATCGGAGCGCGAGGCGCTCGCCGACCTGATGCTCACGCTGGGCCCGGACGCCCCGACGGTCAACGAGGGATGGACGACCCGCGATCTCGCCGCCCACCTGGTGCTGCGGGAACGCCGCCCGGACGCCGCCGGCGGCATCCTGCTGCGACCCCTGCGCGGGTACGCCGAGCGGGTACGCCGGCGCATCGCGGCACGCCCCTGGCCCCGCCTGGTCGAGCAGGTGCGCCGGCCGCCGGTGTGGAGCCCGGTCAGCAACCCGGTGACCGATGAACTGGCCAACACGATGGAGTTCTTCATCCACCACGAGGACGTGCGCCGCGCCCGCCCGGGCTGGCTCCCGCGCGACCTGGCGGCCCGGCTCCAGGCGGCACTGTGGACGCGCGCCGCCGGGCTGGCCCGGCTGGCACTGCGCCGGTTCCCGGCCGACGTCTTCGTGCAGGCGCCGGGCTACGGCGCGCTCTCCGTCGGCCGGGGCGGCGAGCCCGTCCGGGTGGTCGGGGCGCCCGGCGAGCTGGTCCTGTTCCTCTCCGGCCGGCAGCGGGTGGCCCGGGTGCAGGTCGACGGGCCGACGGCGCTGGCCGACCGGCTGCGCAACGCCCACCTGGGCATGTAACGGACTGTACAGAAGCGGTCACCATTTCGCCGGCAGGCTGCCTCTCCCCAACGACCGCCGCCGATCTCCTCTCCCGTACGCTGTCCCGCGCCGTCCCGCCCGGGGGCGGCGCGACAGGGGGCGCCATGCGGACCTTCGCGCTCTCGGCGCTGCGGGAACCCCCTTTTCCCGCGCGCCGGCACGACGCCACCGATCAGATGGCACAGGAGAGCACCGAGTGGGTGCTCGGCCACGGCCTGGTCGCTAACGGGCACCGGCTGCACCGGCTGCGCCGGGCCGACGCCGCCGGCCTCGCCGGTCGGGCCTGCCCGGAGGGGCCGGTCGACCGGCTGCGCCTGCTCGCCGACCTGGTCTCCTGGCTGTTCGTGATGGACGACGCCTGCGACGAGGACGGCCTCGGCGACGGCCCCACCCGGCTGGCACCGACCGTCGCCGCCCTGCTGGACGTGCTGGACCGGCACGGCGACCCGGTGGCGCCCGGCGCCGCCGGCCCGCTGGGCGACGCGCTGGCCGACCTGTGCCGGCGCGTGCGCGCCGCCGGGACGCCGGCGGTGCTGCTGCGCTTCACCAGCCAGGTGCGGGAGTACCTGCTGGCGCTGCTCTGGGAGGCCGCGAACCGCGAGCACGGCCGGGTGCCGGAGTTGGCGGAGTACGTCCAGATGCGCCGGCACACCGGCGCGGTCCACCCCAGCTTCACCCTCACCGAACTGGCCGCCGGCGGCCGGCCGGGGGCGGCCGCCCGCGCCGAGCCCGCGCTGGTCACGCTCGACCTGCTCGCCGCCGACCTGGTCTGCTGGTGCAACGACGTCTTCTCGTACGGCAAGGAGAACCTCGCCCAGCCGGACGGCCACAACCTGGTGGCCGTCATCGCCGCCGAGCGGACCGGCGGCGACGAGCCGTCGGCCCTGCGGGCGGCGGCCGACCGGTTCAACGAGTCCCTGACGGCCTACCTGGCGACGGAGTCGGCCCTGCTGGCCGCCGGCGACAAGGGCCTGCGACCGGCGGTGCTCGCCCGCCGCAACTGGATCCGGGCCACCTACGACTGGTCGCTGCGGGCCGCCCGGTACGCCTGAGGGTGTTCCAGGTCCCGGGACGTGGCCCAGCCGTGATCGACCGGGGCTGGCCGACGCCCGGGGTGCAGGCAATACTCTTCGGTAACGAATACTGACGTGACGACCGTCACGCCTCCACCCCCGAAGGCGGCTACAGCGATGGCTCTCGATGTACCGTACCGCTCCATCCCGGACATGTTCCTCAAGCGCGTGGCGGCGTCCCCCGACCGCGACGCCTTTGCCCACCCGGCCTCCGACGGCTCGGGGCCGGTCTGGTTGACCTGGGCGCAGGTGGCCCGCCGCGCCAAGGCGGTCGCCGCCGGGCTGCACGGGCTCGGCGTCGGCCAGGAGAATCCGGTGGCGATTCTGGCCAACACCCGGCTCGAATGGGTGCTCGCCGACCTCGGCATCATGTGTGCCGGGGGCGCGACCACCACCGTCTACCCCACCACCGAGCCGGAGGACGCGACCTACATCATCGCCGACTCGGGCTCCCGGGTGCTGTTCGCCGAGAACCCGGCCCAGGCCGCCAAGATCGCCGGAGCCGACCTGCCGGCCCTGACCCACGTGGTGCTCTTCGACGGCGCGGCCGACCCGTCCGCCGCCGTCCCGCAGCTCACCCTCGCCGAGCTGGAGGAGCAGGGCGCCCGCGCGCTGGCCGCCGAGCCCGACCTGATCGAGATGCTGGTCGCCGGGATCGGCCCCGACCACCTGGCCACCCTGATCTACACCTCCGGCACCACCGGGTGCCCGAAGGGCGTCGAGCTGCTGCACGGCGGCTGGTGCTGGGAGGGCGTGGCGCAGGCCGAGCTGGGGCTGCTCCGCGAGGACGACCTGCAGTACCTCTGGCTCCCGCTGTCCCACTCGTTCGGCAAGACGCTGCTCTGCGGGGTGATCCACGTGGGCCTGCCGACGTACGTCGACGGGCGGGTGGACAAGCTGGTCGAGCTGCTCGCGGTGGTGAAGCCGACGCTGATGTGCGGCGCGCCGCGGGTCTTCGAGAAGGTCTACAACAAGGCGGTCACCACGGCCCAGGACGCCGGCGGCGCGAAGGCGAAGATCTTCGCCTGGGGCGTCCGGGTCGGCAAGGAGAGGGTCGCCCTGGAGCAGGCCGGCAGGCCGGTCCCGACGGGGCTGAGGCTGAAGTACGCGGTGGCCGAGAAGCTGGTGTTCAGCAAGCTCCAGGCCCGCCTCGGCGGCCGGATCCGGGTGCTCGTCTCGGGCGCCGCACCGCTCAGCGCGGAGATCGCCACCTTCTTCGCCGCCGCCAACCTGCCGATCTCCGAGGGCTACGGCCTCACCGAGACCAGCGCCGGCAACTTCGTCAACCCGCCGGACGGGCTGCGGATCGGCACCGTCGGCAAGGCGTTGGGCGACCTGGAGTGCCGGATCGACACCGACGGCGAGATCCTGGTGCGCGGCCGGCCGGTGATGCGCGGCTACCACAACCTGCCCGAGGAGACCGCCGCCGGGTTCACCGAGGACGGCTACTTCCGCACCGGCGACATCGGCCTGCTCGACGACGACGGCTACCTGAAGATCACCGACCGGAAGAAGGACCTGGTCAAGACCTCGGGCGGCAAGTACATCGCGCCCTCGCACATCGAGGGGATGTTCAAGGCGACCTGCCCGTACACCTCCCAGGCGGTGGTGATCGGCCAGGCCCGCAACTACTGCACGATGCTGGTCACGCTGGACCCGGACGCGATCAGGGGCTGGGCCGCCGGCACCCCGCTGGAGGGCCGCGACTACGCCGAGATCGTCGCCTCGCCCGAGGCGCAGGCCATGGTCGAGGGATACGTCGCGGAGCTCAACGCCAAGCTCAACCGCTGGGAGACGATCAAGAAGGTCGCCATCCTGCCGCGCGACCTGACCATCGAGGACGGCGAGATCACCCCGTCACTCAAGATCAAGCGCAGTGGGGTGGAGAGCAACTTCGCCGCCGAGATCGAGAAGATGTACGCCGGCACGCTCGCCGAACTCTGAGCACGCCGCGTCGGCGGCCCGCCCGGCCAGGCGCGGGCCGCCGACCGTCACAGGTGATGCCGGTCGACCAGGGCGCAGCAGCCCGTCGGGAGGCGGTCAGGCGATGACGGCCGGCTCCCGCCACTGCGGCCGGCCGCCGCGGTCCAGGTCGTACCGGACGGCGGCGATCCGCCCGACCGCCTCGACGAGGTCGGCGGCGGGCAGGGTGAACGGCAGCCGCAGGAAGCGCTCCAGCGTGCCGTCCAGGCCGAAGCGGGGGCCGGGCGCCAGCCGTACGCCGACCTCCTCGCTGGCCCGGGCGAGCGCGCTGGAGATCGGGCCGTCGAGTTCGGCCCACAGGGTCACGCCGCCGTGCGGCACGGTGACCCGCCACTCGGGCAGGCGCTGGGCGAGCGCCGCCAGCAGCGCGTCGCGCTGGGCGGTGAGCTGCGCCTGGCGCGCGGCGACGATCGCCGGGGCGTCGGCGAGCAAATGGACCGCGACCAGTTGGTCCAGCACCGGGCTGGCCATGTCGACGCCGACCCGGATGGCGGCCAGCCGCTGCACCTGCGGGGCCGAGGCGCGGACCCAGCCGATCCGCAGGCCGCCCCAGAAGGGCTTGCTCATCCCGCCGATGGTGACCACCCGGGAGTGCCGGTCGAAGCTGGCGGTCGGCGGGGGCAGCACCGTCCCGTCCAGGGGCAGGTCGACGAAGGACTCGTCGACGACCAGGTCGGTGCCGACGGCGTGCGCGGTGCCGACCACCCGCTCGCGCAGCGACGCCGGCATCAGGTGGCCGGTCGGGTTCTGGAAGTCCGGGATCAGGTACGCCAGCTTGGGCCGGGCCTGGCGGAGGCTGCCGAGCAGCAGGTCGGCGTCCCACCCGGGCTCGTTGACGGCGAGGCCGTGGGTGGTGATCCGGGCACGCCGGGCGGCCAACGCGGCCAGCGCGTTGGGGTAGCTGGGCGCCTCGACCAACACGTTGCCGCCCGGCGCGAGCGACAGGCGCAGCACCAGGTCCAGCGCGTGCTGCGTGCCGTTGGTGACCATGATCTGGTCGGGCGAGGTGGGCAGGCCACGCTCGGTGTACGCCTGGGCCACCGCCTCGCGCAGCTCGATGATCCCGGTCGGGTGGTAGCCGGCGCCGCCCAGGTAGCGCGGCAGGTCCTCGGCGGCGGCCCGGGCGGCCGGCAGCAACTCCGGCGGGGCGGCGAGCGCGGCCACCCCGAGGTCGATCATGTCCCGGTCGTCCAGCGGGGTCCACAGGCCGGTGCTCGCCACCCGGTGGGTGCCCGGGAGCATGGTCCAGCTGCCGGCACCGCGCCGGCTGGCCAGGTGGCCGCTCTCCCGCAGCTCCCGGTACGCGGCGGTGACCGTGGTCCGGCTGATCTTCAGAGCCTCGGCGAGCTCCCGCTCAGCCGGCAGGCGTACGCCCAGCGGCAGCCGGCCGTCGGCGAGCAGGCCCCGCACGGCACCGGCCAGGGCGGCGTAGTCGGGGCTGCGGCGGCGGCCCGGAAGTGCATGCCACTGGCCGAGAAGCCGAGCCAATTGAGCACCCCGAACCTGACTCGTCATGGCCACCCCTCCGATATTGGCTCTTCCATCCCGCCAATTGGACCCTAGAGTGGCATGGGTGGCAGCAATTGGCAATCTCCGGCATCGTCCCGCACGGCGGCTGACCCAGCTCTACGCGGGGCTCGTCCTCTACGGCGTGAGCATGGCCCTCATGGTCAACTCCGGGCTGGGCCTCGACCCGTGGGACGTGTTCCACCAGGGCCTGGCCGAGCTGACCGGCCTCTCCTTCGGCACGGTCACCATCGCGGTGGGCGCGCTGGTGCTGCTGCTCTGGATCCCGCTGCGCCAGCGCCCCGGCCTCGGCACGGTGAGCAACGTCCTGGTGATCGGGCTGGTGGTGGACGCGACGCTGGCCCTGCTGCCGGCCGGCGGGCCGCTCGGCGTACGGATCGGGCTGCTGGCGGCCGGGATCGTGGCCAACGGCGCGGCCACCGGCCTCTACATCGGCGCCCGCCTCGGTCCCGGCCCCCGCGACGGCCTGATGACCGGCTACGTCGCCCGGCGACCCGGCCGGTCGGTCCGGCTGGTCCGCACCGTCATCGAGGTCACGGTGCTGGCGCTGGGCTGGCTGCTCGGCGGGACGGTCGGCGTCGGCACGGTCGCCTACGCGCTCACCATCGGCCCGCTGACCCAGGTCTTCCTGCCGCTGTTCACCGTCCCCGAGCCGGCGGAGGTCGCCCCGGGCCGCGTCGAGCCGCTCCCTGCGGCCTGACCGCTCCCACCAGAGCAACGACCGGTCGGACCAGGGCCTCCCGGGCCCGACCGGTCCCGCCGCAGTGGACGACTCCCGGCGACCCGGGCCCTCCCGGGCTGACCGGTCGCGCCGCTCCGGGCGGCCCGACCGCTCCCGCCAGGGCGCTCCCGGCGACCGGCCCCTCCGCGAGACCTCGGCCGCGGGCGGCCCCGAACCCCTGTTCCGGGACGCTGGCGCGGCGTCGGTGTTCCCTTCGGCCGCCACGCCCGGCAGAATCCTGGCATGGGGGAGAACGGTTGGCGCTGGACCGACGCCTGGATCTTCGTCTCGCTGGTGATCGCCAGCGGTGCCGGCCGGCACCGCCGGGCGGCGTCCAGCCGCCGGCCGGAGGGCGTGCGCCTCGCCGATGTGCTCTCCACCGCCGACCACCTCAACCAGGCGATCCCCGAGCGGCACGAGGTGGAGGTGGCGGTCCGCCGGCTCGTCGGGGCCGGGCTGGTCAGCGTCACCGACGGCTGGTTCCGGATCACCGCCGACGGTGAGCGGCTCTGGCGCACCCGACCGAGCGCCGGGCTGGCCACGACGGTGGACACGGTGCAGGGCGTGCTCAGCCGGCGCCACACCCCGGTCAGCGCCGAGTGGCACCTCGACGAGGAGGAGCACGCCGCGGCCGTCCAGGAATACGTGGTGCGGTCGATCCCGGCACCCCGGCGCTCCCCGGAGAACCGGTCCCGCCCGGACTGACCCGCCGACGACCTGGACCACGCGCAGCTCAGCCGGACCGGACAACCCGCCACGCACCGCGACCGGCCCGACCGGTCAGCGGACCGCGACCGGCCCACGCACCGCGGCCGGGCCCGGCCCGACCGGTCAGCGGACGGTCGCTCCGCGCGGGGCGGCCCCGGCCCGAGCGGTCAGCGGACGGGGTGACCGGCGCCGCGCAGCGCGTCCTTGACCTCGGCGACGGTCAACTCCCCGAAATGGAAGACGCTGGCGGCGAGCACCGCGTCCGCGCCGGCGCCGACGGCCGGCGCGAAGTGCGCCACCTCGCCCGCGCCACCGCTGGCCACCACCGGCACGTCGACCACCCGGCGCACCGCGCCGATGAGTTCGAGGTCGAAGCCGGCCTTGGTGCCGTCGGCGTCCATCGAGTTGAGCAGGATCTCCCCCGCGCCCAGCTCGGCGCCCCGCCGGGCCCACCCGACCGCGTCCAGCCCCGTGCCGCGCCGGCCGCCGTGGGTGGTCACCTCGAAGCCGCTGGGCGTGGTGCCGGCCGGCGCGCGCCGCACGTCGAGCGAGAGCACCAGCACCTGCCGGCCGAACCGGTCGGCGATCTCGGCGATCAGCTCGGGGCGGGCGATCGCGGCGGTGTTCACCCCGACCTTGTCCGCGCCGGCCCGCAGCAGGGTGTCGACGTCGGCGACCTGCCGGATACCGCCGCCGACGGTCAGCGGGATGAAGACCGACTCCGCGGTGCGGCGGACCACGTCGAGCATGGTGCCGCGGTCGCTGGAGGAGGCGGTGACGTCGAGGAAGGTCAGCTCGTCCGCGCCGGCCCGGTCGTACGCCGCGGCCAGCTCCACCGGGTCGCCGGCGTCGCGCAGGTCGAGGAAGTTGACCCCCTTGACCACCCGCCCGGCGTCCACGTCCAGACACGGGATCACGCGTACCGCCACCGTCATGCCGCGAGCCTATCCTTCCCGGTGACGGCGCTGACCCGCCCTGTGAGGCCGACCACCGCCGTCGACACGGCTTCCCTGCCCTACCGGAGGCGTCCGGAAGGTGCGCTTTCCGCATATTCGGACGAGCGTCCGCCCACCCGCTCAGAGCCGTCCCGCCACGGTTCGGGCCACCCGCTCCAGCGGCGCGCGGTTCTCCACCGGGTCGTTGAGCCGCACCAGGCGCACCGACGCCCAGACCCCCGACCGGTGCACGAAGACGGCCTCGTGGCTCGCGTACGCCTCGTCGCCGACCCCGGCCAGCGGCCGCAGCTCGTGGCCGAGGTCCCGCTCGATGTCCAGGAACTTCCTCGCGCCCTCGCCCACGAAGATCTCCACCTGTGCCGTCGGCCCGCTGGTCGGCCCGGTGTAGGTGCAGGTCTCCCGCACCGCCTGGCCCTCCTCTAGCGGGGTGCCGGCGAGCTGTTCGGCCTCCCGCCGGGACACGAGCGCGCACGGGTCCGGGGCTGACGCCGCCGGCGTCGGAGAGGGCTCGGCGGCCGTGGTCCCGGTGACCACCGCCTCCGGGGTCGCCTCGACACCGGCGGCGGGCGGGGTCTCCTCCGTATCCCCGCAGCCGGCCACCGGCCCGGCCGTTGCGAGCAGCCCGGCCAGCAGCAGCACGGACCGCCGGTGACGACGGATCTGCTTCACCTCGACGTACCTCCTCGATCGATGATGGCCGGAGCCCGGCGCCCTCCAACACGCGGACCGCCCGCGGCGTGGCCGCCGACCGGTCACGGTCGGTCTCCTCCACTCCGCGGCGCCGGGGCGTCCGGCGCGGTGATCCACTCGGCGGGGGTCAGCCGGTCGACGCGCCAGCCGGCGGCGGCGGCCACCGCAACCACCGTCTCCGCGTCGGGCCCCTCGACCAGCGCCAGCGCCACGTCGTCTGCCGGGATCCGCAGCGCGCCCCGCAGCCGGGTGACCCCGGTGCTCAGCGCGCCGACCGGCACGTCGGCGCACTCCCCCGGAACGCGGTCGTAGCGTTCGAGGACGAAGAGTCGAGTGGCCATGCGTCGACGCTAGGCCCGCCCGACGCCGGGGTAATCGGGTGTTTCCCTAACCTTCGCCGTCGGCCGCGCGGGCCATCGCGGCACCGAGTTCGGCACGGCTGGCGACCCCGAGCTTGCGGTAGATCCGCGCGAGGTTGGCCTCGACCGTCTTCGGGCTGATGAACAGCGTGTCGGCGATGACGCGGTTGGTGCGGCCGGCGGCGGCGAGCCGGGCCACCTCGCGTTCCGTGCCCGTGAGCTGGCGGGGCGCGGGCGGGCGGCCACCGGTGCGGCCCGCCTCCGCGCGGGCCCGGGCCACCAGGGCGGCCGCCCCGAGCGCCTCGAACTCGGCAGCCGCCGCGACCAGCGCCTCCCGCGCCTCGCGGCGGCGCCGCACCCGCCGGTACGCGACCCCGGCCACCAGCAGGCAACGAGCCCGGTCCAGGGGCAGCACGTCGGCGGGCACCGCGGCCCGGGCGGCGGCCAGCTCCGCCAGGGCGTCCGACGGGTCCCGGCCCCGCGCGCCGGCGAGCAGGGCCCGACTGCGGGCCAGGCCCAGCGTGGTCCACGGCCGCGGCAGCCGCCGGTGCCGGGCGGCCAGCCGGTCCAGCACCGCCTCGGCGGTGGCTAGGTCGCCCGCGCCGACGCAGGCCTCCAGCCAGTCCGGCTCGAAGCGCTGGGCGATCGGATCGACCAGGCCCAGCTCGTCGACGGTCGCGGCCAGCTCGCCGTAGTGCCGGGCGGCCGCCGGCAGCCGCCCACCGGTCAGCGCGGCGAAGCCGGCCAGCTGGGCGTAGATCCGCCGCCGCCAACGGTCGTCCAGCTCGGCGGCCCGGCGCAGCCCGGCCTCGGCGACGCGGGCGGCCTCGGTCAGCTCGCCCCGGTACGCGCGGAGCAGCCCGTCCAGCCAGTGTTCGCCGGCCGAGTCGCTGCCGTACTGCTCGCCCAGTTCGCGGGCGGCGGCGATGTGCGCCGCGGCGGCCGGATACCGCCCGGCGAGCAGCTCGGTCTCCCCCAGGTGGCAGAGGAGCTCGTGCTGGGAGGGCTCGTCGCCGCGGGCGACCGCCCGGTCCAGCATCCGGTGCAGCCGGTCGCGGGCCCGCCCGTGCTCGTCCACCGCCTTCCACCAGGCAGCCGGCACGATGCCCGCCAGCCAGGACGGTTCCTCCCCCTCCAGCGCCAGCCCCCGGTCCAGCAGCTCGGCGCGGGCCGGCAGCCCGGCGCGCACCTCGTTGAAGAAGAGCAGCAGCAGCGCCGCGGCGTGCACCGGGCGGACGTCCGGGCGGTCGGCCAGCAGGGCGACCGCCGCCTCCGCGTGCCGCCGGGCCGGGTCCGGCGCGTCCCGGAACAGGCTGAGATGCGCGTGGATCCGCCCCGCCAGCGACGAGCCGGTCGGGGCGGCGTCGAGCGCCCGCTCGGCCGCCGCCCGGACCACGTCCGGCGGCTCGTCGGAACTCCACGCGACGACCGCCCGCAGCAGCAGCGCCTCGGCGCGCGCCGGCCCGGTCAGCTCCTCGGCCGCGCGGTCGGCGGCAGCCCTCGCGGCCGGGTAGTCGCCGCTGTCGAACCGGCACTCCGCGGCGGCTAGTCGCCACCGTGCGTGCCCGCCGGGCGCGCCCGGCAGGGCGAGCCGGGCCGCGCTGTCGTACAGCCCGGCCGCCGTCTCCGGCGCCCCCCGGCTGCGCTGGCGCGCGGCGGCCGCCGCGATCTCGGCCGCCGCCGCCGGGTCGGGGCCGGCGACGCACCGGGCCAGCTGCCGGGCCCGCTCGTCCGGGTCGGTCGCGGTGTCGGCCAGCAGCCGGTGCAACCGGCGGCGCACCCCCGGCGGCACGTCGGCGCGGACGGCGGCCGCGTAGACGGGGTGGGTGAACACGACCTCCTCCCCGCGCACCGCGACCAGGCCGGCCTCCTCGGCTGGGTCGAGGGCGACCGCCGGGACCCCGGCCCGGGCCAGCCCCGCCACGGTGGGCAGGCCGGAGAGGGCGACCAGCCGGATCGCGTGCCGCGTGTCCGGCGGCAGGGCGGCCACCCGCTCGGCGACGAGCTGCCGCAGCGACGGCGCGGCCGGCAGGTCGGCGCCGGGCGCCGGCAGCTGCGGCATCCGCAGGACCGCCCGGGCCAACTCGATGGCGAGCAGCGGATTACCCCCGGCCTCCTCGGCGATCCGCACCAGCAGGGGCCGGGGCAGCGCCGTCCCGGTCTCGGTGCGCAGCACGTGGTGCAGCGCCCCCACGCCGAGCGGGCCGAGGGCCACCCGGTCGAGTCGGGCACCGGCGGCGCCGCGGTCGAGCCCGAGCGGGGCCGGCTCCGTCCCGGCGGGTTCGGCGCGGGCGGTGACCAGGACGGCGACCCGGGGCACCAGCCGGCGCACCGCGAACCGCAGCGCGCGCTCGCTCGGCGGGTCGAGCCACGGGGCGTCGTCGACGGCCAGCAGCAGCCGTGGCGCGGCCGGGTCGGCGGCGCCGTCCAGCAGCGACCGGGTGGCCGCGCCCACCGTCCGCTCGTCGACCGGCTGCGCCACCTCGTCGCCGGCGAGCAGCACCCCGCCCAGCGCCGCGCGCTGCGGCGCGGGCAGCTCGGGCACCCGGGCGGCGAGCGGGGCCAGCAGGTCGGCGAGCGCCGCGAACGGCAGCGCCGCCTCCGTCTCCGTCGGCGCGCAGGCCAGCACCAGCCAGCCGGCCCGGCCGGCCGCGGCCAGCAGGGCCCGGTGCACGACCGTCTTGCCGATCCCGGCGGGGCCCTCCACCAGCACCGACCGGCCCTCGTCGAGGGCCCGCCAGGCGCGGTCGACCACTGTGTCCCGACCGACGGCCGCCCCGTTCACCGGGTCAGTCTGGCACCGGCGGGTCGGGTCGGTCGAGGACCGGACGGCGGGTCGCGCCCGGCCGTCCGGAGCGGGATGCCGCGGCTGCGCTCAGCGGTCGCCGAGGTACGCCTCCACCTCCACCTCGACGAGGTGGTCCGGATCCAGCAGGCCGGCGACCACCACCATCGTGGCCGCCGGGCGGACCGCGCCGAAGACCGCGTTGTGGGCCCGGCCCACCTCGTCGGCGTACGCGCGGTCGGTGACGTACATCCGGGTGCGGACCACGTCGCCGGGCGCCGCGCCGACCTCGGCGAGCGCGTCCAGGGCGATCCGCAGGGCCTGCGCGGTCTGCGCCGCCGCGTCCCCGACGTGGGTGACCACGCCGTCCACGGTGGAGGTGCACCCGGCGGTCCAGGCCAGGTCGCCGGCCCGGACCACCCGGGAGTAGCCGTACACGGACTCCCAGGGGCCACCGGAGCCGAGCCGGGTGGCGGTCACGCCGCGGCCAGGGTGTCCAGCGCCTGCGCGACGGTGAACGCGCCCGCGTAGAGCGCCTTGCCGGCGATCACGCCCTCCACGCCGATCGGCTCCAGGGTGGCCAGCGCCCGCAGGTCGTCCAGGGTGGAGACGCCACCGGAGGCGATCACCGGGGCGTCCGTGCGCGCGCAGACCTCGCGCAGCAGGTCCAGGTTCGGCCCGCGCATGGTGCCGTCCTTGGTGATGTCGGTGACCACATACCGCGCCGCGCCGGCCTTGTCCAGCCGCTCCAGCACCTCGTAGAGGTCGCCGCCGTCGCGGGTCCAGCCCCGGGCGGAGAGGGTACGGCCCCGCACGTCGAGCCCGATCGCCACCCGGTCGCCGTACTCGCCGCAGATCCGGTCGCACCAGACCGGGTCCTCCAGGGCCGCGGTGCCGATGTTCACCCGGGCCGCCCCGGTACCGAGCGCGGCCTGCAACGACTCGTCGTCCCGGATGCCGCCGGAGAGCTCCACCTTCACGTCGAGCTGGCGCACCACCTCGGCCAGCAGGTGCGCGTTGGAGCCCCGCCCGAACGCCGCGTCGAGATCGACCAGGTGGATCCACTCGGCACCGTCCCGCTGCCAGGCCAGCGCGGCCTCCAGTGGGTCGCCGTACGTCGTCTCGCTGCCGGCGGCGCCCTGCACGAGCCGGACGGCTTGGCCGTCGGCGACGTCCACGGCGGGCAACAGGGTGAGGCTCACGATGTCTTCTCCTCGAAGTCAGGTGCGTCGGTCCAGGGCGATCACCACGATCGCCGGCAGTACGAGCAGCAACAGCACGACCAGCGCGATCCGCAGCGCCAGGGAGTCCACGAGCGACCAGATCAGGACCATCGCCGCCAGGGTCAGCAGCACGATCGCGGCGCGCTCGCCGCGGCTGTGCCGGGGCAGCCGGCCGGTACGCCGCCGCCGCAGCGCGGGCGTGATCCGGCGGACCAGCGCCCGCCGGCGCTCCCGCCGGGCCGCCCGCCGCTCCCGGACGACCCGTTCCCGGGCTGCCTCGGCCTCCCGGGCCGCCCGGCGACGGGCCCTCTCCTTGCTCACGGCGTGCCCCGCCGGCGGGCGGAGGCGGACGGGCGCTCAGTCACCGGTCGACAGCGCGGCGAGCCAGTTGCCGAGCAGCGCGGCACCGGTGTCGGCGGACTTCTCCGGGTGGAACTGCGCCGCGCACAGCGCGCCCCGCTCCACGGCCGCCACGAAGTCGGTCTCGTGGTGGGCGGTGGTGACCGTGGCGCCGGCGGCGGCCAGCGCCCCCGGGTCGCCGACGGCGTACGAGTGCACGAAGTAGAACCGGCTGTCGGCGGGCAACCCGGCGAAGAGCACCGACCCGGCCGGCGCCGACACCGTGTTCCAGCCCATGTGCGGCAGGCGGTCGGCGGCCAGCCTCGTCACCCCGCCGGGGAGCAGCCCGAGGCCCTTGGTCACCACGCCGTGCTCGTCGCCGTGCTCGAAGAGCACCTGCATGCCGACGCAGATGCCCAGCACCGGACGCCCGGCGGCGACGCGCTCCGCGATCACCGGCCCGGCGCCGAGCGCCTCGATGCCGGCCATGCAGGCGGCGAACGCGCCCACGCCCGGCACCACCAGGCCGTCCGCCTCGGCGGCGGCGGTCAGGTCGTCGGTCACCGTCACGTCCGCGCCGGCGCGGGCCAGGGCCCGCTCCGCCGAGCGCAGGTTGCCCGACCCGTAGTCGAGCACCACCACGTTGCTCATGCCGCCACCTCGCTTCGCTCGGTGGCGGCATGAGGCACCACGGCGCCGCACTGGTGACTCGCTCGCTGACGCTCGCTCATGCCGCCACCGCCCCGCCCCGGGCGACGGCACGGGGCCGCGCCGCGGCCGGTCCGACGATCCGCCCGCTCACGAGCCGTCCCCGGGCAGCATCCAGAGCACGCCGCCGGCCGTGGCCAGCACGGCGAGCAGCGCGGTCACGACGACCGCTCCGCGCGGTGCGCCCTGCTTGTGCAGCGACCAGGTGCCGCCCACCAGCACACCGGCCAGGATCAGCAGCAACGTCGGCAGGACCCCGCCCATCAGCTCCGCCCTCCGTCCGCGGCTGCGGGACTCCGCCGTGCCGCCTTCCGCGAGCCCATCAGAGAGCACCCTTCGTGCTGGGGATCGCGCCCGCGGCGCGCGGGTCGATCGCGGTGGCCTCGCGCAGCGCGCGCGAGACGGCCTTGAACTGCGCCTCCACCACGTGGTGGGCGTCCGGGTGCCCACCGGGGCGGGCCGCCCGCAGCACGTCCACGTGCAGGGTGATCCGGGCCGCCTGGCCGAAGGACTCCCAGATGTGCCGGGTCATGCTGGTCGGGTAGACCGGCCCGATGTACGGCGCGAGCGCCGGCTCGTCGTGCACCACGTACGGGCGGCCGGAGAGGTCGACGGCGGCCCGGACGAGGACCTCGTCCATCGGGACGGTGGCGGAGCCGTACCGCCGGATGCCGGCCTTGTCGCCCAGCGCCTGGTCGAACGCGGCGCCCAGGGCGAGCGCGGTGTCCTCCATCGTGTGGTGGGCGTCGATCTCCAGGTCGCCGACGGTGCGCACCGTCAGGTCGAAGCCGCCGTGCCGGGCGATCTGGTGCAGCATGTGGTCGTAGAAGCCGACCCCGGTGCCGATCTCGGCACGGCCGGTGCCGTCGAGGTCGATCTCGACGAGGACCTTGGTCTCCTTGGTGATCCGCTCCACCCGGGCGGTCCGGCTCATTGCTTGCCTTTCGTTCGCGACTGCGGGGCTCGCAAGCTCACTCCTCGCGCTCTCACCAGATCTTCTCCATGGCGGCGAGGAAGGCGTCGGTCTCGGCGGGGGTGCCGGCGGTGACCCGCAGCCAGCCGGGCAGGCCGACGTCGCGGACCAGCACGCCGGCGTCGAGCAGGGTGCGCCAGGCGGCGGCCTGGTCGCCCCCGACCTCGAACAGCACGAAGTTGGCGTCGCTGTCCGCGACCCGCAGCCCCCGGCCACGCAGCTCCGCCACGATCCGGTCGCGCTGCTGCATGATCGCGGCCACCGTGCCGAGCAGGGCGTCGCGGTGCGCCAGCGCCGCCCGGGCCGCGGCCTGGGTCAGCGCCGAGAGGTGGTACGGCAGCCGGACCAGCTGCACCGCCGCCACCACCGCCGGGTCCGCGGCCAGGTAGCCCAGCCGGCCGCCGGCGAACCCGAACGCCTTGCTCATCGTCCGGGTCACCACCAGCCGAGGGTGCCCGGGCAGCACCGCCAGCGCGCTGACCGTGCCGGGGCGGGCGAACTCGGCGTACGCCTCGTCGACGACGACCATGCCGGGCGCGACGTCCAGCACGGCGGCGACCACGGCCGGGTCGAGCGCCGTGCCGGTCGGGTTGTTCGGCGAGCAGAGGAAGACCACGTCCGGGGCGTGCGCGCGGACCTGGGCGACCGCCTCGTCGGCGGTCAGCCCGAAGTCGACGCCGCGCCGGGCCGGCGCCCACCGCGTGCCGGTGCCGAGCGCCAGCAGCGGATGCATCGAGTACGCCGGGGTGAAACCGAGCGCGGTGCGCCCCGGCCCGCCGAACGCCTGGAGCAGCTGCTGCTGGATCTCGTTGGAGCCGTTGGCCGCCCACACCTGGTCGACGGTGAGCCCGTGACCCAGGTAGCCGGCGAGGTCGGCGCGCAGCGCCACGGCGTCGCGGTCCGGGTAGCGGTTGAGGTCGCGCAGCTCCGCCGCGAGGGCCTTGCCGATGGCGTCCACCACCGCCTCGGGCACCGGGTAGGAGTTCTCGTTGGTGTTCAGCCGCACCGCGACGTCGAGCTGCGGCGCCCCGTACGGCGTGAGCCCGCGCAGGTCGTCCCGGATCGGCAGGTCGTCGAGCCCGCTCACGACGCCGTCCCCGGGAAGCGCACGCTGACCGCCTGCCCGTGCGCGGGCAGGTCCTCCACTCCTGCGAGGGTGACCACGTGCGGGGCCACCTCGCGCAGCGCCTCCTGCGAATACTCCACCAGGTGGATGCCGCGCAGGAAGGACTGCACGGAGAGCCCGGAGGAGTGCCGGGCGCAGCCGCCGGTGGGCAGCACGTGGTTGGAGCCGGCGCAGTAGTCGCCGAGCGACACCGGCGACCAGGCGCCGACGAAGATCGCACCGGCGTTGCGCACGCGCAGCGCCCACTCGCGGGCGTCCCGGGTCTGGATCTCCAGGTGCTCGGCCGCGTAGGCGTCGACCACCCGCAGCCCGGCGTCGAGGTCGTCGACCAGGACGACGCCGCTCTGCTCGCCGGTCAGCGCGGTGGTGACCCGCTCGGCGTGCTTGGTGGCCGGCACCTGCCGGGCCAGCTCCCGCTCGACCGCGTCGACCAGCGCGACCGACGGGGTGACCAGCACGCTGGCGGCGAGGGGGTCGTGCTCGGCCTGGCTGATCAGGTCGGCCGCGACGTGCGCCGGGTCGGCGGTGTCGTCGGCCAGGATGGCGATCTCGGTCGGGCCGGCCTCGGCGTCGATGCCGACGACGCCGCGCAGCAGCCGCTTGGCGGCGGTCACCCAGATGTTGCCCGGGCCGGTGATCATGTCGACGGGGTCACAGTGCGCGTTGCCCCCGGCGTCGACGGCCGCCCCGTACGCGAGCATCGCGACGGCCTGGGCGCCGCCGACGGCGTAGACCTCGTCGACGCCGAGCAGGGCGCACGCGGCGAGCACCCGGGGATCGGGCAGGCCGCCGTTGTCCTTCTGCGGCGGGCTGACCACGACCAGGGAGCGGACCCCGGCCGCCTGGGCCGGCACCACGTTCATCACCACGGTCGACGGGTACATCGCCAGGCCGCCGGGGACGTAGAGGCCGACCCGGTCGACCGGCACCCAGCGCTCGGTCACCGTGCCGCCCGGCACCACCTGGGTGGTGTGGTCGGTGCGCCGCTGGTCGGCGTGCACCTTGCGGGCCCGCGTGATCGACTCCAGGAGCGCGGCGCGCACCCCGGGGTCGAGGGTCCCCTCCGCCTCGGCGATCGCCTCGCCGGGCACCCGCAGCACCTCGGGCGAGACCCCGTCGAACCGCTCGCTGGCCTCCCGGATCGCCGGGTAACCATGCTCCCGGACCGCCTCCACGAGCGGGCGGATCCTCTCGACGGCCACGGAGACGTCGAGCTGGGCACGGGGCAGCAGGCGGCGCGGGTCGCGGACGCCGCCGCGCAGGTCGATCCGGTTCAACACCCTTGCGAGTCTAGGCGGCCGGCCCGGACGCCGACCGCTGCCGCCCGTACGGCGGGACGGTGAGCCGGGACACGCCACCGCGCCGGGATCGGGCTACCCTCGACGCGTGACTGCGCGGCTGCCGGTGTTTCCGCTCGGGACGGTCCTCTTCCCCGGTCTGGTGCTGCCACTGCACATATTCGAGGAGCGCTACCGCGCCCTGGTCCGGCACCTGGTCGGGCTTCCCGAGGGCGCCCCACGCGAGTTCGGCGTGGTGGCCATCCAGGCCGGCTGGGAGGTCGCCCCCACCGCCCCGGACGGCCGGCCGGTGCCCGGCGGCGGCGACGTCACCCTGCACGAAGTGGGCTGCACGGCCGAGCTGCGACAGGTCACCGAGCGCCCCGACGGGGGCTTCGACATCGTCACGGTGGGCCGGCGCAGGTTCCGCGTCACCGACGTCGACCGCGAGGCCGCGCCCTACCTCACCGCCGAGGTGGAGTGGCTACCCGAGCCGGACGGGCCGGACGAGGTCGCCGACCTGCTCGCCGCCCGGGTGATCTCGGTCTTCCGGCAGTACCTGGGGCTGATCCGGGCCGACCCGGAGGAGCTGTCCGAGCAGTTGCCGGAGGACCCCACGGTGCTCTCCCACCTGGTCGCCGCGACGGCGGCGCTGACGGTGGCCGACCGCCAGCGGCTGCTCGCCATCGACGACACCGCCGCCCGGCTCCGCGCCGAGCTGCGGCTGCTCAACCGTGAGGCGGCGCTGCTGCGCCAGGTGCGGGCGGTTCCGGTGCCGCTGGCGGAGCTGGCCTCCCCGCCGACTCCCAACTGACGCCGGGCGCGCCGGGCTCGGGCTCCGGGCGCAGCGACGGCCAGCGGGACCAGCCCGCCAGCAGGGTGTACGTCACGGCCGCGCCGAAGGCGGGCAGCAGCAGGTTGCCGTGCGGCACCGGCAGCACGCCGAAGATCAGGTCGATCCCGCCGGCCCGCAGGTCCGCCGGCTTGCTGAAGGCCCGGCCGTCCGGGGCGGTCTCCATCAGCCGCTGGTAGCCGGCCAGCCCGATCCGCCGGCCCACCTGCCAGGCGACCAGCGCCGCGCCGAACGCGCCGAGCACGGTGGTGAGCAGGCCGACGGGCCCCCGCACACGGCGCAGCACGAACCACAGCGCGAGCGCGGCGAGCACCCCGAAGCCCAGCCCGAGCAGGCTGAACCAGCCGTCGGCGGCGACCGGCTGCTCCGGCTGCGGCTCGGCGTAGATCGCGCCGTCGGGGACCTTGAGCACCGGGGTGTCGGGGGCGAGCGCGGCCCAGAGCAGCCCGAGCGGCACCCCCAGGACGGTCAGCGCGAGCCCCGCGCCCGCCGCGAGCCGCACCGCCCGGCGACGCGGCAGCTCGGGCTCGGCCGGCGGGACCGGTTGGCCGACTCCGTAGGCGGCGCCCGGGTCGCCGTAGGGGAACGCGCCGGGGCCGCCGTACGGGCTCGCGGCGCCGGCTGGCATCGCAGCGTACGGGCCGGCCTCCCGCGCGACCTGCTGGTCGACCTCCCGGGCGGCGTACGGGCCGGCGGGGGCATCCTCGGCCGGGGCGGCCGGTGCCGGGGCGCCCGGCTCGTCGGGTCGGCGGCCGGGCCGGTCGGGTTCGGGGGTGTCCGCGCTCACCCCGTGATCCTCTCAGGCCGGGCCGCGGCGCGGGTGGCCGGTGGCGGCAGACCCGCTCACCGGGCGAACGGCTCCAGCATCACCGCGGCGGCCTTCAGCCACGCCTGCCGGGTCTCCTGCTGGAGCTGCTGGTACTCGATCGAGGAACCGGTCTCCAGCGCCGGGTCGTACGGCACGACGGCGACGGCGCGGGTGCGGGTGGCGAAGTGGCGTTCCAGGTCGTCCTGCAACGGGGAGCGGCCCGGCGTGGGGCAGGAGATCAGGGTGACCGCGTTGTCGGCCAGCTCGCCCATGCCCACCTCGTGCAGCAGGTCCAGCATCCAGTCGGCGCTGAACGCGGCGTCCTCGCGCGGCACCGTGGTCACCACGAGCTGGTCGGCCGCCTGCATGACGGTACGCCAGTTGGCGCTCTCCACGTTGTTGCCGGTGTCCACGCAGATCACGTCGTGGGTGCGCCGCAGCAGCTCCAGCACCCGCCGGACGGTGAACTGGTCGAGCCGCTGGGCGAACCGGGGGCTCTCCTCGCCGGCCAGCACGTCGTACGAGCCGTCGGAGGCGTGCCGCAGGTAGTCGTCGAGGTGCTCCAGCAGCTCCGCGCCCTCCTTGATCTCGATGTGCGCGAGGTCGCCGACCAGGTGCCGGATGGTGCGGGCGTGCCGGGCGCTGCCGGCGCGCAGCCCGAGGGTGCCGCGCAGCTCGTTGTCGTCCCAGGCCAGCACGCCCCGCCCGCGCACGCTGCCGACGGTCGCCGCGGCCAGCACGGTGGCGGTCGTCTTGTGCACGCCGCCCTTGGGGTTGGCGAACGCGAGCACCCGCGGGGTGCCCAGGTCGCGGCGGAGCACCCCGGCGGCGCGCTCCAGCTCGCTCTCCGCCCCGCGCGGGCGCCACTCGACGCGGGCCGGGTAGCCCCGCTCGGCGACCGGGGGCGGGGCGGGCGGCGCCGCCGGGGGCGGCTGCTGGTAGGCGGGCTCGGGGCGGTAGCCGCCGTCGAGCAGGGGGGCGTACCGGGACTCGACCGGGGGCGGTTCGTGCCGGTAGCCGTTGTCCAGCAGCGCGTAGCGCGACTCGACCGGCTCGTGCCCGCGCCGCTGCGTCGGCACGACGTGGGAGGGGTCGGGCCGGTGGGCCGGCGGCTCGCGGTGGTCCGGCTCGGCCGGGTGGCCCGGGTCCACCCGGTAGGCCGGCTCGGCCGGGTCCACCCGGTAGGCCGGCTCGACCCGGTAGGTGGCCTCGGCCCGGTACCCCGCGTCGACCGGGCGGCCGTACCCGGCGTCGGCCGGGCGGCCGTACCCCGCGTCGGCGGGGTGGCCGTACTCCGTGCCGTATCCGGCGTCGGCCGGGTGGCCGTACCCCGCGTCGGCGGGGCGGCCGTACTCCGTGCCGTACCCCGGCGGGCCGGGCTCCGCGCCGTGCGGCGGCTCGGGGGCCCGCCCGATGGCTGGCACCCGTGCGGCGTAGCCGTTCCCCGACGACCGGCGCGGCAGCGGCTCGGGCGGGGCCGGCGGCACCTCGCGCCGGTCGGTCTCGGCCTGCTCGGCCGGTCGACCGCCGTGCCGGGCCCGGTCGAGCAGCGCCCGCCACCGCGGTGCTGGTTCGGCCGGCCGTGCCCAGCCGGTCTCGCTGCCCTCCACGGCTCGCCCTCCCAGCACCATCGACGTCCGCCTGACAGGCTACGAACGAAACCCTATTCGGACCACACCCGTCCGCGCACCTTCGGTCCTGCCCACCGTCACCCGGCCGGCGCCCCGGTGCCGCCGGCGGCGGCGTCTGCCGAGGTGGGCGGGGTCGGTGGCGGGATTCCGCCGGACGCCGGGCCGGTCCGGACCGGTGACGAATCCGTCACCTCGGGTGCGGGTTCCGACGTTTCGCCCACCGGCGGGGTCGGGGGCGTGCCCCGGTCGCGTTCCCCCGTGGCCGCTCCCGCGGCGAGGCCGGCGTCGGCCGGCGGGTGCGCGACCTCCCGCTGCTCGGGCAGCGGCGGCGTGAAGACGGTCCGGTCGAGCCGGGTGACCTCGGGTGCCGGGTCGACCGCCCGCACCCCGGGCCGGGCGGCCAGGCGGCGCAGGGCCACCGGCTCGGCGCGGACCACCGCGGCGTAGAGGCAGGCGCAGCCGGAGCGGTACGCGGCCGCCTCCGCCGCCGACACCTCGGCGCCGCTGTCGTACACCTGCCGCAGCTCGTGCTCGGCCTGCCCGCCGGTCAGCGCGGCGGACCGGGCGCGGTAGTCGGCGGCCTCCCGCTCCTTGCGGGCGGCGACCTCGGCCATCCCGGCGACCACGTCGTCGGGCACCCGCTGCGCGGGGATGCGGACGATCTCGGTCTGCCGGTCGGCGAGCGGCACCCGCCCGAGGACGGCGGCGACCGGCACGTCGCCGAGGATCGCCGCCGCCCCCTGCGGGGTCAGGTAGGACGAGAGGGACACCAGCGCGTACGTCCCGTCGCCGGCCGCCGGGGCGGCGGGCGGCAGCGCGGCCAGGTCGGCGGCGGCGGCGCGGACGTAGCCGGGGATCGAGTCGCCGTGGGCCACCCCGACCCGGGTCACCTCGCCGACGGTGCGGTCACCGGCCGGGCGGTCGTCGCCGGACCACACGGCGGTGAGCAGCACGGCGGCGCAGCAGAGCAGCGCGACCGTGGTGAGCACCCGCGGCCGGGCCGGACCGTCGCCGGGCCGGGTCACGGCGCCGGCCAGCCGGGACAGCGGTGGCTGGTCCCATCGCCGCAGCGGATCGCCGGCGCGCACGGGTGCGGTCCCCCTCGTCGGATCGTCTGGCGGTGGGGCGACGCTCAGTCGCGGAGGATCTCGAGCGCCCGGCCCAGGTCGTCAGGGTAGTCGCTGACGAAGCGCACCTCGTCCCCCGTGCGGGGGTGCAGGAAGCTCAACGAGCGGGCGTGCAGCCACTGTCGGGTCAGGCCCAACCGGGCGGAGAGGGTCGGGTCCGCCCCGTACGTGAGGTCGCCCACGCACGGGTGCCGCAGGGTGGAGAAGTGCACGCGGATCTGGTGGGTGCGGCCGGTCTCCAGCCGGACGTCGACCAGGCTCGCCGCCGGGAACGCCTCGACCGTGTCGTAGTGGGTGATGCTCGGCTTGCCGCCGGAGACCACCGCCCAGCGGTAGTCGTGGGTGGGATGCCGGTCGATCGGGGCGTCGACGGTGCCCCGCAGCGGGTCGAGGTGCCCCTGCACCACGGCGTGGTAGCGCTTCTCGACCTCGCGGTACTTGAACGCCCGCTTCAGCGCGGTGTACGCCTGCTCGCTCTTGGCCACCACCATGATCCCGGTGGTGCCCACGTCGAGCCGGTGCACCACGCCCTGCCGCTCGGCGGCGCCGCTGGTGGAGATGCGGTGCCCGATCGCGGCCAGCGCGCCGATCACCGTGGGGCCGGTCCAGCCGGGGCTCGGGTGCGCGGCGACGCCGACCGGCTTGTCCACCACCACGATGTCGTCGTCGGCGTGCACGACCCGCAGCCCGGGGACCGCCTGCGGCACCACGGTGGGCGGGGCGGCCGGGGCGGGCAGGGTCACCTCCAGCCAGGAGCCGGCCCTCACCTTGTACGAGTTGGCCCGGACCACCCCGTCGACCAGCGCGTCGCCGGCGTCGACCAGGGCCGCGGCGGCGGTGCGGGAGAGCCCGAAGAGCCGCGACACCGCCTGGTCGAGCCGGGTGCCGTCGAGACCGTCGGGCAGGGGCAGGGAGCGGTGGTCGCCGCCGGCGGCGAAGGCGGAGGTCATGCCCGCTCCCGCTGCCCCGCGTCGGCCGGCGCCGGCGCCTCGGTGGCCCCGTCCTTGCCGACCCGGCTGCCGTCGCGCTGGCGGCCGGTCAGCTCCAGTGCGACGGCGAGCACCACGCCGCAGACCAGGGCGCTGTCGGCCAGGTTGAACACCGGCCAGACCCGGCCGTACGGGTCGAAGAGGCTGACCATGTCCACCACGTGCCCGACGAACCAGCCCGGGGCGCGGAAGATCCGGTCGGTGAGGTTGCCCAGCGCCCCGCCGAGCACCAGGCCGAGCGAGATCGCCCAGGGCAGCGAACGCAGCCGCAGGGCCATCCAGAGGATCCAGCCGACCACGCCGAGGGTGATCAGCGGGAAGACCCACGTGTGGTCCGCGCCGATGCTCCAGGCCGCGCCGCTGTTACGGGTCAGGGTGAGGTAGACCGCGCCGCCGAGCAGCTTGACCGGCTCGCGGTCGGACAGGGTGAGCAGGGCGAGGTGCTTGGTGACCAGGTCGGCCACGAGGGCGGTCAGCGCGACGCCGAGCAGGATGGTGACGGCCCGGCGGCGGGGCGTGCCGCCTCCCGGCTCAGCGCTGCCGGACCCGGCGGGCGGTGCTTCGGACATCTGCTCCCCATCGACGCTCGCGGCGGCGCTCGCGCGCCGCCTCCCATGGCCGCCGGGGAGCGGGCCTCAGCGCCGCTCCTCCAGCTGCTTGCACGTCACGCAGAGGGTGGCCGACGGGAACGCGGCGAGCCGCTCCACCGGGATCGGGTTGCCGCACCGCTCGCACCAGCCGTAGCCACCCTCGTCGAGCCGCTCCAACGCCCGCTCGACCTGCGTGATCCGTTCCAGGATGCTGTTGGCGAGTGAGATCTCCTGCTCGCGTTCGAACGTCTTCGTCCCGGTGTCGGCCTGGTCGTCCCCGGCCGAGTCGGTCAGCCGGTCGCGCTGCAGCTCGGTGATCTCGCTCAGCGTCTGATCGTACTCGGCGCGCAACTCGTCACGCCGCGCCGCCAGGGCCGCCCGGATCTTCTCGGTCTCCGCCGCGCTGCGGGTGGCCTTCGCCACCGGCTTGCGGCCGGCGGTCCTGGTCTCGGCTGGCTTCGCCATCGTCGCTCCCTCGGCCGCGGAACCGCGGCGGACCGCGGCGCCTGGACAGGGGCCGCCGACATCGGCGCCCCCAGTACAAAAGGGGCGCGCGGCGACGTGGCCGCGCACTCCGGAGATTCGCAAGAATACGGAACGTACAGGCGTCCGACAACGTGCCGCTCCGACGCACCGCCGCTCGACCCCGAGTCGCACCTTATCGGGGCAAAAGGAACGCTAGCAGATCAACCGTCGCGATCCTCGCCGTACTCGCCAAACCAGCGGGCCAGCCGGCCCCGCCGGCTGACCGCCCGCAGCCGGCGCTCCGCCTCGTCGCGCACCCCGGCGGTCGCCACGATCAGCAGGCTGTCGCCGGTCTTCAGCCGGAAGTCCGGGCCGGGTACGACGCCCGCCCCGTCCCGCAGCACCAGCGTCACCGAGGCGCCCAGCGGCAGCCGCAGCTCGTCGACGTGCACCCCGGCCAGCCGGGAACCGGGCGGCACCTCCACTTGGAGCAGGTCGGCGCGCATCCGTTCCAGCGGGGCGGTCTCCACCCGGATCTCCGCCGCCTCGGCCGGGGCGGTCACCCGCAGCCGGCGGGCCACCGGGGCGAGCGTTCCGGTCTGCAGCAGCGTGAAGATCACCACCAGTACGAAGACCGAGTCGAAGAGCCGGTCGGCGCCGGGCACCCGCTCCGACAGCGGGATGGTGGCGAGCACGATCGGCACCGCGCCGCGCAGCCCCGCCCAGGACAGGAACGCCTGCTCGCGCAGGCCGAACCGGAACGGCAGCGCGGACGCCGCCACCGACAGCGGCCGGGCGAGCAGCACCAGCGCCAGCCCGGCGACCACCGCCGGCAGCACCGCCGAGCCCAGCCGGCTCGGCGTGACGAGCAACCCGAGCAGCACGAACAGCCCGATCTGCGCCAGCCAGGCCAGCCCGTCGGCGAAACCGAGGATGGCCTGCCGGTGCGGCAGCCGGGCGTTGCCGAGGATCACCCCCGCCACGTAGACGGCGAGAAAGCCCGAGGCGTGCAGCACCGCGCCGGCGGCGTAGGCGAGCACGGTCAGCCCGACCGCCGCGATCGGGTAGAGCCCCGCCGACGGCAGGGCGGCGTGCCGCAGCGCCCACCGCCCGCCGACGCCGGCCGCGAAACCGACGGCCGCGCCGACGCCCAGCTCGTAGCTCACCAGGGCGGTCTCGTACCACCACGGATGGGTGATCCCCTCCCGGGACAGCAGCACCACCAGCAGCACGACCGGGGCGTCGTTCATCCCCGACTCGGCCTCGAGGGTCGCCACCAGGCGCGGCGGCAGGCGCAGCCGCCGCAGCGTGGCGAAGACCGCCGCCGCGTCGGTGGAGGAGAGCACCGCCCCGTAGAGCAGCGCCAACCGCCAGTCCAGCCCGAGCAGCAGGTGCACGGCGAGGCCGACGACCAGGATGCTGACCAGCACGCCGACGGTGGAGAGCAGGGCGGCGAGCCCGAGCACCGGGCGCAGCGTGCTCCACCGCGCGGTCAGCCCGCCCTCGGCGATGATCACGATGAGCGCGCAGAAGCCGAGGGTCCGGGTCAGCTCGGCGTCGTCGAAGCGGATGCCCAGCCCGGCCTCGCCGATGGCGACGCCGAGGGCCAGGTAGACCAGGAGGCTCGGCACCCCGAGCCGGGTGGACAGCCGCACCGCCCCGACCGCCACCAGCAGCACCGCCGCGCCGAGCAGCAGCGCGAGATCCAGCCCCGGCGTCACGGGTGCCCGACCCGGGCGTACGTCACCCGGCGGCCCCGTCGCGCAGCCGGCGCAGCGCCTCGGCCAGCTCCGGTGCGGAACCCTCGACCAGGAAGAGCTTGTCGCGGCTGGCCGCGCCCGCCCGCAGGGACACCGCAGCCGGTCGGACGCCCAGCGCCCCGGCCAGCGCCCGCCGGGCCGCCTCGGTGGCCCGGCCGTCCACGGCCGGCGCGTTGACGGCGACCACCAGCGCGGGCCCGTGCGGGCCGTCGAAGCGGCCGCCGACGCGGGCGCGGGCGGAGCCGGGCTTCACCCGGACCGCCACGGTCAGCGTGTCGTCCACCGGAGCCGGGCCGCTCAGAGCCGGCCGGCGTCGGCGAGCAGGACGGTGTCCGGCGCGCAGTGGGCGCACGGGGTGAAGCCGAGCTCGACGGCCTCGCCGACCGGCAGCGACTCGTGCTCGCGGCCCACGAGGTGGGCACACCCGGCGAGGTGGTAGCGCGGACGCCCGTCGATCACCCGCACCTCGGCGTCGAGGCGGGCCACCCGGGCGGCGTCGGCCGGCGAAACGTCCTGCGCCGCCGGCTCGTCGTCGTACGCCCCGACCGCGCCGGGCGCGGCGCCCCGGGAGCCGGCGTCGGCCACCGGTGGCTCGGGCGGTTGCCGCCACCCGGTGCCGCCGGCGTCGACCGTCGGAGGGACGTGCTGGACGGGGATCTCCGGCTCCACGGGCGGCCCGTACGCGAAGGCCGGCCCGGCCGGCCGGGCCGCCGTGCGCGACGGCCGCTCCGGCCGCTCCGCCGCCAGCCGGTCGCCGGCCGCCTGGCGGGCGCCCGCGACCAGCGCGACGGCGGCCAGCAGGCTGGCCGCGATGGAGACGACGAGAAGGACGCTGGAGCCACCGGCGAGGCCGGCCACCAGCAGCACCACCGCGACGAGGATGAGCAGGAGACTCGCGACAATCACGGCTCACCCCCGCCGTCGTGCCGATGAGGCGAGGTCGGCGACCGTCGCGGTGACGACGGCCGCCGACCGGTGGTCAGCGACCAGATTCGAGGGCGCCGGAACGACCGCCGCCGTAGGAGCCGGCGAGACCGGCTGCGGCGAGCCCGTTGCCGCCGACGGCCCGGGCGCCCTCGCCACGGGTCATCTCGGCCTCCAGGCCCTGGCCACGGCCGTCGAGGTCACGCAGCTGGCTCTCCAGGTAGGCCTTCAGGCGGGTGCGGTACTCGCGCTCGAACTGCTTGAGCTCCTCGATGTGCTTCTGCAGCGCGGTGCGCTTGGCGTCCAGGCCGCCCATGGCCTCCTGGTGCCGCTGGCGGGCGTCGCGCTCGAGGGCGTCGGCCTTGGAACGGGCCTCGCGGGTGACCTCCTCGGCCTTGGAACGGGCCTCGGAGAGCAGCTGGTCGGCCTCGCGACGGGCGTCCGAGACGTGGTCGTCGGCCGTCCGCTGGGCCATCATCAGCACCCGCAGCGCCTGCTGCTCGCCGTCACCGGTCACCGCCGGCCCGCCGGCCGTACGGACCTGCTCCAGCTCCGCCTGCATCGCCCGGGCGGCCTGCTCGGCCGCCGCCTTGTCGCGCTGCACCCGGTCGAGCTGGGCCTTGACGTCGTTGAGCTCCGCCGCGAGACGGGCGTCGCCGCCGGGGCCGACGGGGGCGCCGCCACGGCCACCGCGCTCCACCTGGGCACGCAGCTCGTTGTTCTCCTCGATGAGACGGGCAAGCTCGCGCTCGACCTCGTCCAGGAAGGCGTCGACCTCCTCCTCGTCATACCCCCGCTTGCCGATCGGCGGCTTTTTGAAGGCGACGTTGTGGACGTCGGCCGGGGTCAGCGGCATCGAAACTCCTCGGGTCAGTTGCGGCCGCGAAAGCGCGTCGATCGTCATGTGATCCTGTCAATCGACGGCCCTAACACGAACTCCATCAGCACGAACAGGATAACCAGGAGCACAAGTGAGGCCAGGTCGATGCTCACGGTACCAATTCGCAACGGAGGGATCACACGCCTCAACGCGTTGAGGGGGGGATCAGTGACGCTCCACACGATTTCCAGACCCACCGATGCCCCGCGGCCCGGCTGCCAGCGCCGACCGTACTGCAGGACGGCGCTCAGGACGAACCGGGCGAGCAGGGTGATGAGGAAGATGTAGAGCACCAGATACAGCACTTGCAGCACGATCGACAACACGACAGGCGACGTCCCTCGAGTCGGGCGGGGCTAGCTCAGGCTGAAGAAGCCGCCCTCGGCGATCTTGGCCTTGTCCTCCGCGGTGACCTGGACGTTGGCCGGTGAGAGCAGGAACACCCGATTGGTCACGCGCTCGATCGTACCGCGCAGGCCGAACGCGAGCCCGGCGGCGAAGTCGACAAGTCGACGCGCGTCCGCCTCGTCCATCTCGGTGAGGTTGATGATCACCGGGACGCCGTCGCGGAAGTGCTCGCCGATGGTCCGCGCCTCGCGGTAGGTGGTGGGGTGCAGCGTGGTGATCTGGTAGCGCTGCTCCTCCTCGGCGACGACCGCCCGCTCCCGCGGCTGCGCCTGCGGCGCCAGGGCCAGGTTGTCGCGGGTGTGGTAGGTCAGCGCCCCGGAGGTCTCGCCGGCGGTCGACCGGGTGATGGAGCGGACGCTGGACCGCTCGGCCCGCTCCGGGCGGTCGCCGTCGGCCCGCTCGGACTCGGCCGCCCGGGAGGCGACCCGCTCGGAGAGCCGGCCGCGGTCGCCGAGGCGGGACCGGGGCGCCGGCGGCTCCTCGGCGTCGTCCTCCTCGTCGTCGGCGAACTCCTCCGAGTACCGGCTCTGCCGGTAGCGCGAATCGCGGTAGCCACCCTTCTCGTAGCCACCGTCGTCGTAGGCCCGCTCGTCGTCCTCTTCGACCAGACCGAGCCAGACCCCCGCCTTGCGCAGTGCACCCATCCCGCGCCCTTCCCGTCCGCCGTGCGGCACGCGCCCCCGTGCCGTGTCGCCTTGTCGCGAGTGGAACACTCTCTGCCCACCGGACCGGGCCGGCAATCCCCTGGCGCGCGATTCGCGTCGCACGCCACGACCCCCGACAACGGGACGCCGCCCCTTCAAACAACACGCATGTAATTTGCTTCTCTCGCGGTCAGGCTACCGCAGCGTGGGACGCATTCCGAGCAACGCGCTGCCCACGCGGACATGTGTCGCGCCGTACCGGATCGCGATCTCCAGGTCCCCGCTCATGCCGGCGGAGAGGGCGGCGGCTCCCGGATGGAGCGTCCGGAACCCGGCGGCCACCTCGGCCAGCCGGGCGAACGCCCGCTCCGGCTCCCAGCCCAGCGGCGCCACCGCCATCAGGCCGGTCAGCCGCAGGCCGTCCGCGCCGGCCACCGCCTCGGCCACCGGGCCGAGCCCGGCGTCCGGGTCGGCCGAGTCGGGCAGCGCCCCGCCCCGGCCGGTGGCCCCGTCGATGCTGACCTGGACCAGCACGTCCAGCGGCCGGTCCCGGCCCGCCGCCGAGGCCGCGTCCAGCGCCCGCGCCAGCCGGACGCTGTCGACGGAGTGGACCACATCGGCGTAGCGGACCACCGACCGGGCCTTGTTGCGCTGCAACTGCCCGATGAAGTGCCACCGGGGCGTCACCCCGGCCGCGGCCACCTCGGCCGCCTTGGCGGACGCCTCCTGGTCCCGGTTCTCCCCCACGTCGGTGACGCCGAGCCCGGCCAGGGCCACCACGTCCCCGGCCGGGTAGGTCTTGGTCACCGCGATCATCGTGACCTCGGAGGTGTCCCGTCCCGCGTCGGCGCACGCCTGCGCGATCCGGGATCGTACGTCGGCCAGGCCGGCCGCGAGTTCGGCGCGCCGGTCCGGGCGCACCATGGCTGGGCTGTCGGTCATCGGCGGGGCTCAGGAACCGTTCTTGAGGAAGTCGGGCACGTCCACGTCGTCGAAGAGCACCCGGCGCGGCGACTGGGTCGGCGCCGGCATCGTCGGCGGGGGCGTGACCGGCGTGCTGGGCTGGGTGGGCTGGTTCTGGTTGGGCTTGCGGCCCGACTCGGCGGCCTTGTACGCCGGAGCGCCGCCGTCGAAGCCCGCCGCGATGACGGTGACCCGCACCTCGTCGCCGAGGGCGTCGTCGATGACCGCGCCGAAGATGATGTTGGCGTCCGGGTGGGCCGCGTCGGTGACGAGCTGGGCCGCGTCGTTGATCTCGAACAGGCCCAGGTCCGACCCGCCGGCGATGGAGAGCAGCACGCCGCGGGCGCCGTCCATGCTCTGCTCCAGCAGCGGGCTGGAGATGGCCGCCTCGGCCGCCTCGACGGCGCGGTTCTCGCCGCGGGCGCTGCCGATGCCCATCAGCGCACTGCCCGCGCCGCTCATCACGCTCTTGACGTCGGCGAAGTCCAGGTTGATCAGGCCCGGCGTGGTGATCAGGTCGGTGATGCCCTGGACACCCGAGAGGAGCACCTGGTCGGCGGTGCGGAACGCGTCCATCATGCTGATGTTGCGGTCGCCGAGCGCCAGCAGCCGGTCGTTGGGGATGACGATCAGCGTGTCGCACTGGTTGCGCAGCTCGTCTATCCCGGACTCGGCCTGCACCTGGCGGCGCTTGCCCTCGAAGGAGAACGGCCGGGTCACCACGCCGATGGTCAGCGCGCCGAGCTTGCGCGCGATGTTCGCCACCACAGGCGCCCCACCGGTGCCGGTGCCGCCGCCCTCGCCGCAGGTCACGAAGACCATGTCGGCGCCCTTGAGCACCTCCTCGATCTCGTCGCGGTGGTCCTCGGCGGCGTTCTTGCCGACGTCGGGGTTGGCGCCCGCGCCGAGCCCACGGGTCAGCTCGCGGCCGACGTCGAGCTTGACGTCGGCGTCGCTCATCAGCAGCGCCTGCGCGTCGGTGTTGATCGCGATGAACTCGACGCCCTTGAGCCCAACCTCGATCATCCGGTTGACGGCGTTGACGCCGCCGCCACCGATGCCGACGACCTTGATGACCGCCAGGTAGTTGTGCGGAGGTGTCATCTCCGGTCCTTTCCCTTCGAGATTGGCATGGGCCGACCGGGTACGGCTTGGCCAGACCAGCGGTCGACGACAGCTGTCACCAGCGAGGATCAGGATTAAACCCTCACCCTCTACTAGAGGCTTACAGTTATGTCAACCACTGATCCCCTTCGGGGCAACGTAAGCGCACCCACGCCGTGAGCCAAGGACCCGCCCGGCGTGTCGCCGTGGGAGCGGGACGGGTCACGTCGCCCGGTGGGCCCGAGCTGCCGGTCACCGCAGGGTCACCACGTCCGGGGCGCTCACGTCGATGGTGTCGGCCTTGCGGTCGAGCAGGGCCGTGGCGACCCGCGCCTTGTCCGCGCCCCGGGTCGCGTCCCCCCAGACCACCACCCGGTCGTCGCGCAGCCGGAGCTTGATCCGGGCCAGCCCCTCGACGGTCACGTCCACCAGCCCGGCACGCAGCTCCGGGGTAAGCACGGCGAGCACCTCCAGGGCGGCCCGGGTCGCCCCGTCGTCCGGCCCCGGCTCGGCGAGCCGGACCACCGGCAGGCCGTCCGGCTGCCGGGGCAGGGTCCGGAAGACCACGCCCGCCCCGTCGATCACCACGAACTGTTCGCCGCGCGGCACCGCCGCCACGCCCGTGCGCTCGGTCACCCGGACCACCAGCGCGTCCGGCCAGTCCCGGGTGACGACCGCCCGCTCCACCGCCGGCAGTCTCCCGACCCGCCGCGCGATGGCGGCCAGGTCCGCCCCGGCCAGCGGAGCCCCGTCGGGCACCGCCGCCGCGTCGCGCACCTGCACCGCGGTGACCAGCTCCGCGCCCTCGACCCGGACCTCGCGCACCCCGAACAGCCCGGTGCCGAGCAGCGCCCAGGCGACCAGCCCGGCCAGGCCGAGCACGCCGGCCGCGATCGCCCACGGCAGCGCGGCGCGCATCCGGCGCTGCCGGGCGCGGGCCATGAACCGCCGGGTCGAGGCGGGGACCGCGTCGCTTCCGGCCCGGACCAGCTGCCATCGGCGCACCGGTCCGCGCCGGCCGCCGCCGTCCGCGCCGGTGGTGCGCCCGCGCGCCGGACCGGGGCTCATCCGGCCGCGGGCGCCGCGCCGTCCGGGACCGCGCCGCCGACGCCGGGAACGGTGCCGCCGATGGTCGTCGCTCCGCCGGCCTCGCCGCCGGGCGTCGTGCTCGCCAGCGCCGCCGGATCGGCGGTACGCGCCGACAGCGCGTCCAGCAGCTGGTCCCCCATCAGCGAGATCGGCGGGGCGCCCATGGTCACCACGACGTCACCGGGGCGGGCCCGCCGGGCCACCTCGGCCGGCGCCGCCTCCCACGAGTCCACGAAGACCTTCCGCTCCGCCGGCAACGGCACGGCCTCGACCAGCGCCGCCGAGCCCTCCCCCGGCTGGCGCAGCTCGCCCGGGCCGAAGACCTCCAGCAGCACCAGCTCGTCGGCGATGGCCAGCGCCTCGGCGATCTCCGTCTGGAGGTCGCGGGTGCGGTAGAGCCGGTAGGGCTGGAACACCACGATCAGTCGGCCGTCCCCGGCCACCTCGCGCAACGTCTGCAGCGCCAGCGTCATCGAGGTCGGGTGGTAGGCGTACTCGTCGTAGACCAGCACGTCGTCCGCGACGCCCTTGCGCTCGAAGCGCCGCCGCACGCCGGGGAACGCCGCGAGCGCGGCCTCTGCCGCCTCCAGCGGCAGCCCCAGCAGGTACGCGGCCAGCACCGCCGAGGCGCTGTTGAGCCCCATGTGCCGCCCCGGCACCGGCAGCCGGAACTCGCCCAGCGACCGGCCGTCGATCTCCGCCAGGTAGCGGACCCCCCGTGCCGAGGAGGCGACGCCGGTCAGCCGCAGGTCGGCGTCGGCCGCCTCGCCGTACGTGTGCACCCGCCGGCCCTCCGCGCGCAGCGTCTCGGCCAGCCGCCGCCCGCCCGGGTCGTCGGCGCAGGTGATGATGAAGCCGTCCGGGTCGGTGAGCCGGGCGAACTCGGCGAAGGCCGCCTCCAGGTTGGCCAGGTCGCCGTAGGTGTTCAGGTGGTCGGCCTCGACGTTCGTGATGATCGACACGTACGGGCGGTAGATCAGGAAGGAGCGGTCGCTCTCGTCCGCCTCGACCACGAAGTACTCGCCCGTGCCGTGGTGGGCGCCCGAGCCGACCTCGGAGATCTCCCCGCCGATCACGAAGGACGGGTCCTGCCCGGCCTGCTGGAGCACCATCGTGACCATCGAGGTGGTGGTGGTCTTGCCGTGCGTGCCGGCGACCGCCACCGTCCGGCGGCCGGTCATCGCCGCCGCGAGGGCCTCGGAGCGGTGCAGGACGCGCAGGCCGCGCCGGCGCGCCTCCACCATCTCGAGGTGGTCCTGCGGGATCGCCGAGGAGTAGACGACCGTGTCGACGCCGTCGAGGTTGGACGCCTCGTGGCTCATGTGGATGGTCGCGCCGAGAGCGCGCATGCCGGCCAGGGACGGCCACTCCCGCAGCTCGCTGCCGGAGACGGGGATGCCCCGGGTGAGGAAGAGCCGGGCCAGGCCGCTCATGCCGACCCCGCCCACCCCGATCAGGTGGATCGTGCCCAGGTCCTCCGCGGTGAGCGTGCCTGCCGGGGTGAATTGTGCGGTGTTCATGACGGGAACCTTCCGGTCGCGGCGGCGCGGGCCTCGGGGCGGACGGGCCGCGCCCTCATCGGGCCACCGCCTCGTAGACGAAGTTGAGCAGCGCCTCGTCGCCGTCGCGGCGCCCGTACGCGGCCGCGGCGGCACCCATTGCGGCGAGCCGGTGCGGGTCGCGGATCAGCGGGATGACGGTCCGCTCGACCCAGTCGGGGGTCAGCTCGGCGTCGTCGACGAGCAGCCCGCCGCCGGCCTCCACCACGGGCAGCGCGTTGCGCTTCTGCTCCTGGTTGCTGTGCGGGTAGGGCACGTAGATGGTGGGCAGCCCGATCGCGGCCACCTCGGCGCAGGTCATCGCCCCGCCCCGGCCCAGCATCAGGTCGGCGGCGGCGTAGCCGGCCTCCATCTCGGACAGGTACGGCAGCGTCACGTACGGGACCGGCAGGTCGGTGGGGACCGGCACCGGCTCGTTGCGGGCCCCGATCACGTGCAGCACCTGCACCCCGTTGCGGGCGAGTTCCTTGGCCGCCCCGGCGACCGCGAGGTTGATCGAGCGGGCGCCCTGCGAGCCGCCGGCGACGAAGAGCACCGGCAGGTCGGGACGGAGCCCGAAATGGGCCCGCGCCGCGTTGCGCATGGCGACCCGGTCCAGGCCGGCGATGCCCCGGCGCAGCGGCACGCCGACCACCCGGGCGTCACGCAGCGCCTCGGCCTGGGCGGGCTGGTGCGGGAAGCCGACGGCGACGTGCTTGGTGAACTTCATGCCGAGCCGGTTGGCCACGCCCGGCGGCACGTTCACCTCGTGGATGACGATCGGCAGCTCGCGCCGCCAGGCCGCGAGGTAGGCCGGCACGGAGACGTACCCGCCGAAGCCCACCACCACGTCGGCGCGCACCTCCTCGATCACCTTGCCCGCGGCGCGGGCCGCGGTCCACATCCGGCCCGGGGTCTTGACCAGGTTCATGTTGACCGACCGGGGCAGCTGGTAGGCCGGGATCTGCCGCAGGTCGTAGCCCTGCGGCGGGATCAGCTCGTTCTCCAGGCCCCTCGGGGTGCCCAGGCAGGTGATCCGGACGCCGGGGTCGTGTCGGCGCAGGCAGTCGGCGAAGGCGAGCAGCGGGTAGATGTGCCCCCCGGTGCCACCTCCCGCGAGCACCACCGAACGCAGCGGACCCATCAACGTCTCCTCTCGTCCGCCGACCCGCGCCGGGTCCGGGCGAGCCGGACGCCGCGCGGTGCGGCCTGGTCGTCGGGCCGCCGCTCCCGCGACCGGGGCACGGACCCTCGGGCAGCCGGGGGCGACGCCGGGCGGCGTCGCCGCCCGGGAAGCGGCGGCAACGGGGCCCAGAGTAGTCGGACCCATCGGGCCGGCGGACGGGCATGCAGCGCTCTGGCGGCGTCGGGTTCGGCGCGGGCGAAGGAGGCGAGCATCCCGATCGCGGCGAGCGTCACGACCAGGGCGCTTCCGCCGTCGGAGATGAACGGCAGCGGCAGGCCGGTGATCGGCAGCAGCCCGACCACCCCGCCGATGTTGATCACTGCCTGGCTGACCAGCCAGGTGGTCGCCGCGGCGGCGGCGAGCCGGCGGAACGGGTCCTCGACGCGCCGGGCGATGCGCAGCCCGGTGTAGGCCAGCACGGCGAACAGGCTGAGCACCACGACGCAGCCGATCACGCCCAGCTCCTCGGCGATGATCGCGAAGATGAAGTCGTTGTGCGCCTCCGGCAGCCAGCCGAACTTGAGGCTGGACTTGCCGAGCCCCACGCCGAACCAGCCGCCGTGCTCGATGGCCAGCCGCCCCTGGTAGATCTGGTAGCAGCCCGCGAGCTTGCAGTCGTCCGGGGAGGGCGGGTTGAAGAACGACATCAGCCGGGCGAAGCGGTAGTTCTCCTCGCCCCGCTCGCCGGAGCCGGCGCCCAGGGAGGCGACGGCGATCAGCAGGCCGACGCCGAGCAGCCCGAGCACGGACAGCGTGCCGAAGACGCGCATCCGCACCCCGGCCGCCCAGAGCAGCCCCACCACCACGGCGAGCAGGCAGAGCATCGTGCCGAGGTCGTTGTAGCCGACCAGGACGAAGAGCAGGCCGACGACCGGGAAGAGCGGGGTGGCCAGCTCGCGCCACCAGCCCAGTGCGGCGCCCTTGCGGGCGATCACGTGGGCTCCCCAGAGCACCAGGGCGAACTTCGCCAGCTCCGAGGGCTGCACCTGGATGCCGCCGACGAAGAGCCACAGCAGCCGGGCCTCGATCGGGCCGATCCGGGCGGAGTCCTGGCCGGTCAGCCGCGCGTACGCGAGCAGCAGGTTGAGCACCAGCAGCAGGCCGACGGCGGTGAACAGCAGCGGCCGGCCGAGCACCCGGTAGGTCTTCGCCGGCAGCCGCTGGCAGGCCCAGAAGGCGACGATGCCGATCACCGCGAAGATCGCCTGTTTGGTGAGCGCGGCGAAGGCGTTGCCGCCCTGGGCGTACTCGCGGACGCTGGTCGCGGAGAAGACCATCGTCAGGCCGATCAGCAGCAGCATCCCGGCGCTGGACAGCAGCAGGTAGTAGGAGGCCAGCGGGCGGTCCAGCAGGCCGCGCAACGCGGCCAGCCCGCCCGCGGCGTCCACCCCGCGCAGCGCCCGGCCGCCGGCCTCGTCCGGCCCGCGCGTCGCGGCGGGCGCGTCGCGCGTACGGGTGGCTCCGGGTGACCGCCGGGGCGTCGTCTCTGTCGTGCCCTCGATGCCTCTGCCCTCCCCCACGCAGACCATCATCGCGGTTTCCCGGGGTCGCCACCGGCGCAACCGGCCGGTCGGCGTGTCGGGCTTGCGCGCGGCGGTGTGCGCCTCCCCCTGCCGGGCACGGCGCGGGGCCCGGGCGACGCGCGCCCGGGCCCCGCGGCGGGACCGACCGGTCGACTCAGGTCATGTTGGCGAGGAACTCGCTGTAGAAGAGGCCGAGCGCGATGGCCACGCCGATGCCGGCGATGATCCAGAACCGGACCACGATGTTGACCTCGCTCCAGCCGGCGAGCTCGAAGTGGTGCTGCAGCGGCGACATCCGGAACACCCGCTTGCCGGTGGTACGGAACGAGATGATCTGGATCACCACGGACATCGTGATGATCACGAAGAGGCCGCCGATGATCGGCAGCAGCAGAATCGTCCGGGTGGACATCGCCATGCCGGCGATCAGGCCGCCGAGGCCCAGGGCCCCGGTGTCGCCCATGAAGATCCGTGCCGGCGAGGTGTTCCACCACAGGAAGCCGACGCAGGCGCCGGCCGCCGCGCCGGCGATCAGCGCGATCTCCAGCGGGTCCCGGACCGTGTAGCAGTAGTCCTGGGTGTAGTTCGGGTCGGCGCACCAGTGCCGGTACTGCCAGAACGCGATCAGCGCGTACGCCGCGAGGACCATCACCGAGGCCCCGGTGGCCAGGCCGTCGAGGCCGTCCGTGAGGTTGACGCCGTTGGTGGCGGCCATCACCACGAAGATGAAGATGACCACCGCGCCGATCTTGGTGACGTCCAGCGCCGGGATGTCCCGGATGAAGCTCAGCGTGGTGCTGCCCACGGTCTCGGTGTTGGTCACCGCGCCCGAGGCGTCGGTCATGGTGCTCGGGAAGTAGAGCGCCACCACCCCGAAGACCGCCCCGACCAGGATCTGGCCGAGCAGCTTGCCGCGCTTGTTGAGCCCGCCGCTGTGCCGCTTGCGCACCTTGAGGAAGTCGTCGATGAAGCCGACGGCGCCGGAGAAGACCATCAGCCCCAGCAGCACCAGGGCGGTGATCGTCGGCTCGACCTGGGCGATCTGCGCGTCCGGCAGGGTGGTCAGGGCCAGGTGACCGGCCACGTACGCGATGACCGTGGCGAGGATGAACACCACGCCGCCCATCGTCGGCGTGCCCTTCTTGCCCTCGTTGCTGGCGAGCCCGAGGTTTGATCGGATCGGCTGGCCGGCCTTCAGCCGGGCGAACACCTTGATCGCGATCGGGGTGCAGAAGAGCGAGATCAGGAAGGCCACCCCGACGGCGACGATGACCGCCCTCATGCAGTGCCGCCTTCGGTCGCGACCGCGGGGCCCGCGGGCCCACCCGTCGCGTCGGTGCTCCCCCCACCGGCGGCGTCGGCGCGCAGCGCGTCGGCCACCTCCCACGTGCGGTACCGGGAGCCCTTCACCAGGACGACGTCGCCCGGCCGTAACTCGCTCCGCAGCACCTCGACGGCCGCCGCCTGATCGGTGAGCAGCACCGACTCTCCTCCCCAGTCACCTACCGATGTCGCGCCTTCGTGGATCGGCGCGGCCGGCTCGCCCACCACGAGCAGCCGGTCGACGCCCAGCTCGGCCGCGAGCCGGCCGACCTCGGCGTGCCCGTCGCGTTCGAACGGGCCGAGTTCGGCCATGTAGCCGAGCACCGCGACGGTGCGCCGCTCCCGCCCGATGCCGGCCAGCGCGCGCAGCGCGACCGCCATGGAGGCGGGGTTGGCGTTGTACGAGTCGTCGATCACGGTCACCCCGTCGGCGCGTTCGAAGACGTCCATCCGACGGGTGGAAACCAGCCCCAGCGCGCCCAGCGCGATCGCCGTCTCGGCCAGCGGCATGCCCAGCTCGCGGGCCACCGCCGCGGCGGCGAGGGTGTTGGAGACCTGGTGCCGGCCGGTCAGCCCGAGCCGCACCGGCGCGGTCCCCTCCGGGGTTACCAGGGTGTACGCGGCGCGGCCCCGGTCGTCCAGCGTCACGTCCTCGGCCCGCACGTCGGCGTGTGCCGCCTCGCCGTAACGGATCACCCGGGCGACCGTACGCGAGGCCATCGCGTCGACCAGCGGGTCGTCGGCGTTCAGCACGGCCAGGCCGTCGGCGGGCAGCGCCTCGACCAGCTCCCCCTTGGCCAGCGCGATCGTCTCCACCGAGCCGAACTCGCCGATGTGCGCCACCCCGACGTTGAGCACCACGGAGATCCGCGGCGGCACCACGTCGCACAGGTAGCGCACGTGCCCCACCCCCCGGGCGCCCTTCTCCATCACCAGGTAGCGGGTCTCCGGCCCGGCCTGCAACGCCGTGTACGGGTGCCCCAGCTCGTTGTTGAACGAGCCGGGCGGGGCGACCGTCGGGCCGAGCCGCGCGGCGAGCTGGGCGATCAGGTCCTTGGTGGTGGTCTTGCCGGAGGATCCGGTCAGCCCGATCACGGTGAGCCCCGGCAGCCGGTCGACCACCTCGCGGGCCAGCCGGCCCATCGCCGCCAGCGCGTCGTCGACCAGCACCATCGGCACGCCGGGCACCTCGCGGGTGCCGAGCACCGCGACCGCGCCGGCCTCCACCGCGGCGGCGGCGTAGTCGTGCCCGTCCACCTTCTCGCCGGGGAAGGCCACGAAGAGCGCGCCCTGGCGCACCTTGCGGGAGTCGAACTCGACCGGGCCGGTGACCGTGGCGTCCGGGTCGGCGGCGGCGAGCCGCCCGTCGACCGCCGAGGCGACCTCGGCCAGGCTGAGCGCGATCACCGCTGACCCGCCGGGTCGGCGAACCGGGCGCGCAGCGCGTCGGCCAGCTCGGTGCGGTCGTCGAACGGGTGCACCTCGCCGCCGATCTCCTGCCCGCGTTCGTGGCCCTTGCCGAGCACCGCGACGACGTCGCCCGGCTCGGCCAGCCGGACCGCCGCGTCGATGGCGGCCCGGCGGTCGGGCACCTCCTCGACCCGGGCGGCCGTGCCGGCCCGGCGGGCGCCGGCGAGCACCTCGGCGCGGATGGCCGCCGGGTCCTCCGTACGCGGGTTGTCGTCGGTCACCAGCACCACGTCCGCTCCCTCCGCCGCGGCGGCGCCCATCACCGGCCGCTTGCCCCGGTCGCGGTCACCGCCGGCGCCGATGACGCAGATCAGCCGGCCGGCGCCGAACTCCCGCAGCGCGGCCAGCGCGGCGACGATCGCGTCCGCCTTGTGCGCGTAGTCGACCACACCGCGCACCGGCCCGGGGGCGGCCACCAGCTCCAGCCGGCCGGGCACCCCGCCGCAGGCGGCCACGCCGGCGGCGGCGGTCTTCGCGTCCACCCCGGCGGCGACCAGGACGGCGATGGCCAGCAGGGCGTTGGCCACGTTGTGCCGCCCCGGCAGCGCCACCCCGGCCGGCAGGGTCAGCCCGTCCGGGCCGTGCACCGTGAAGCGCTGCGCGTACCCCTCGCCGCCGACCTCGTCGGCCCACCAGGTGGCGGTCGGGTCGCCGGCCGCGGAGTAGGTCACCGTCGCGGGCTTGTACAGGGGCTTCAGCGCCGGGTCGTCGTGGTTGAGCACCTCCACCGCGCAGCGCCCGTCGAACAGCTGCGCCTTCGCGGCGAAGTAGTCCGCCGAGTCGGCGTGGAAGTCCAGGTGGTCGGAACCGAAGTTGGTGTAGCCGCCGACGGTGAACCGGACGCCCCCGACCCGCCCCATCGCCAGGGCGTGGCTGGAGACCTCCATGACCACGGCGGTGACGCCGCGCTCGCGGGCGGCGGCCAGCATCGCGTGCAGGTCGGTCGCCTCGGGCGTGGTGCGCACGCTGTCGACCACCAGGTCGCCGAGGCGGGTCTCCACGGTGCCGATCAGGCCGGTGGTGTGGCCGGCGGCGCGCAGGCCCGACTCGACCAGGTAGGCGGTGGAGGTCTTGCCGGCCGTGCCGGTCACCCCGATCACCGTCAGCCCCTCGGTCGGGTCGCCGTAGACGGCCGAGGCGAGGGCGCCCAGCACCGCGCGCGGATCGGCGACCACCATCGCCGGCAGGCCCGCCTCGGCCGCGGCCGGGGCGCCCGCCGGGTCGGTCAGCACCGCCACCGCGCCGGACGCCGCCGCGCCGGCGGCGAACTCCGCGCCGTGCCGGCGGGCACCCGGCAGGGCGGCGTACAGGTCGCCGGGGCGGACCTCCTGGCTGGCGTGGGTCACCCCGGTCACCACCAGCTCGGCGGCCCCCTCCGGGGGCTCGACGGCGAGCCGGGCGGCGAGGTCGCCGAGCCGGGTGCCGATCACGGTACGGGGACGAGGATTGCCGGGCACGGCGTCAGACCCTACCCGGTCGTCCGGTTCCGGCCGCACAGCCGCCCCGGTGGTTCGTCCGCACCCACCGATGATGTCCCGGCGTGACCGCTCAGCGCGGATAGACCGTGAACTTCGGGGCCTTCTCCCCACTCGGCGGCACGCCGTAGTGACGCAGCGTGAACTGCATCATCTCCCGGAACGCCGGCGCGGCGATGTCCCCGCCGCCGCCGGCGGGCGTGTGCGCGAAGACCGCGATCACGTAGCGGGGATTCTCGGCCGGGGCCATGCCGATGAACGAGGCCACCTCGCCGGGCTGCTTGCGCCCGTCGACCAGCCGCCAGCCGGTGCCGGTCTTGCCGGCGACCCGCCACTCCGGGATCGCGGCGGCCCGGCCGGTGCCGTCCTCGACGGTGGTCACCGCCTCCAGGATGGTGCGCAGGGCGGCGGCGTTCTCCGGGCTGAGCACCGACCGGGTGACCGGGGGCTCGGTCGGGGTGGACTTCCCGTCCGGCCCGATGACCGCCTTGACCAGGCGCGGCTGGACGTACGTGCCGTTGTTGGCGATCGTCGCGTAGACGGCGGCCATCTGCAGCGGCGTGGCGTCGACGCTGTGCCCGATCGGCACCGACCCGTACGACGACCCGCTCCACTCGTCGGCCGGCAGCAGCCGCCCGCTGGCCTCGCCGGGCATGCCGACCCCGGTCGGCTCGCCGAGACCGAACCGCTTCTGGTAGTCGATCAGGCGTTCCGGGCCGAGCTTGTCGGCGATCTGGATGGTGCCGACGTTCGACGAGTACGCCATCATGCCGGGCAGGCTCATCCGGCGGCCGCCGGCCGGGTGGGTGTCGGCGAACCAGGTGTCGCCCATGCGGATCGCGTTCGGGATCGGCAGCGTGGTGTCGGGGGTGATCACCCGCTCCTGGAGCGCGGCGCCGAAGGTGACCGCCTTGTGCACCGAGCCGGGGTCGACCACGAAGCTGGTGGCGGCGTCCTCGCGGTCGGTCGGGTCGCTCGGCACGGGCTTCGCCGCGTTGTAGGTGGGGTGGCTGGCCTGGGACAGCACCTCGCCGGAGGGGATCTCGATGACCACGGCCGCGCCGGTGCTGCCCTTGCTCTTGGCCATGTGCCGGGCCAGTATCCGCTGTGTCATGAACTGGAGGTCGCGGTCGACGGTGAGCTGCAGGGAGCTGCCCGGCTTGGCCTTCGTCGTCTCGCTGTAGCCGCCGGGAATCGGGGCGGCCAGGTCGCCGAGGCCGACCTCGTAGACGCGCTTGCCGTCCTCGCCGCGCAGCACGTCGTCGTAGCGGGCCTCCAGCCCCTCCAGCCCGACCATGTCCTGGCTGGTGAAACCGAGCAGGTTGGCGGCGAGGTCGCCGCCGGGCACCTCGCGCCGCTCGTCGCGGTGGGTGCCGATGCCGGGCAGCTCCAGCGCGGTGATCTGCCGGGCCCGGTCGATGTCCACCCCCCGGGCCAGGTACTCGAACTCGGAGTCGGCGCCGTTGATCCGCTTGCGCGGCTTCATCTTCTCGGCCAGCTTGGAGGCCGGGATGCCGAGCAGCGGGGAGAGCGCCTTCGCGGTGCCCTGGATGTCCTTGACCCGGGTCGGGTCGGCGTAGACGTACCGCGCCTCGACGCTGTGCGCCAGCGGGGCGCCGTCCCGGTCGTAGATCGCCCCCCGCGCCGCCGGCAGGGTGACGGTGCGCAGCCGGTCGGCCACGCCGCCGCCCGCGTACGCCGGGGTGTCCACGGCCTGGAGGACGACCAACCGGATGCCGATGACGGCGAACAACGCCAGGGCCAGCACGGTGCCCAGCCGCAGCCGGCGGCGGGGATCGGCCAGCCGCGGCGGCTTCGGCGGCTTGCGCGACGGTCGCCGGGCGGCCGGGCGGTCCGGCCGGCGCGGCGCGCGGCGGGGTGCCGGCGGATCGTCGTCGGGGCGCGGGCCGCGCGGGGTGACGGTGCGGACGACGCCGGAGCGGCCCGCCGCCTCCCGACGGCCGGTCCGGCCGGCGCCCGCGCGCCCGCCGTCGAGCACCTGGAGCGCGGGGCGGAACGGGTCGGCGGAGCGGGTGCTGCGCGGGGTCCGGCGCTGCTCGGCGCGGCCGGCGGCGTCGTCGCGCTCGCCCCGGGCGCCAGCGCGCTGCTCCCGGACGGTGCGGCCCCGCGGGGTGTACGCCCGCGCGTCGGAGATGCCACCGGCCCCCGGCTCGCCGGAACGCCGCTCGGCGCCCCGGCCACCGACCTCGCGGGACGAACCGCGCCGGGAGCCCGTGGCGTCCCGGCGCGGTTCCTCCGATCTCGGTGGCACGGTCGTCAGCCTCCCGCGCCCTGCTGGCTGGTGATCGACGGTTGACCGTCGGCCGGCTGCGGCACACCGATCACCTTGCCGTCGGGCAGCCGGATGTAGGCCGGCTCACCCGCCTCCACCAGGCCGAGCCGGCGGGCCTGGGCCTCCAGGTTGCCCGGGGCCTCCGCGTCGGCGATCTGCTTGTTGAGCTGCTGCTGCTCCAGGTCGAGCTTGGCCTGCTGCTCCTGGAGCTTCTCCAGCCGGAAGGCGTTCTCGTTGATCTTCGTGTTGACCAGCAGGATGCCGAGCACCCCGCCGACCACCAGCACCAGCACCAGCGCCGCGAACGGCGCCCGCGGCACCTTCACCGGCGGCGGCGGCGCCACCCGCAGCCGGGGCGGGCGCGCCGCGGTGGCGCCGCCCCGCTCGGCCGGCCGCAGCGCGGCACTGCCCTGCGTCGGGAACTCGCGCGCCCCCCGGGCGCGAGTCTCCTCCAGCCGGCTCGTCCGGTCCGCCTTCGGCGTGCCGGTCCCGGTGCGCGTGGCCCGCTCCGCCGCGATCCGGCCCCCCGACCGCGGTGCGCGCTGCCCGCCGCCGGTCACGTCCCGGCGGTCGCGCTTGTCATTCGTCATGTCCCTCCCCCTCTTCGTCCGTCCCTGTCCCGTCCCCCGGGGTCCCTCGGATCCGTCTCGGACCCGGCGGACCCCGCCCCCGGTTGGTGCATCGCCTTGACCCGCCGGCGGTACCGTTCGCGGTCGGTACGCCCCTGCTGCGCCGCGTCCGGGTCGAGCCGCTCCGCGGCCCGCAGGCGCACCGAGGCGGCCCGCGGGTTCGCGGCGACCTCCCGCTCCCCGGGCAGTTCGGCGCCCCGGCTCAGCAGCCGGAACGTCGGACCCGACCCGGGTAGTTCGACCGGGAGGTCGACCGGGCCCTTGCTACGGACCCGGTCGGCGAGCGCCGCCTTGGTCAGCCGGTCCTCCAGCGAGTGGTAGGACAGGACCACCATGCGGCCGCCCACGTTGAGCTTGTCGAGCGCGGCCGGCAGCGCCGTCTCCAGCGCTGCCAGCTCCTTGTTTACCTCGATCCGTAAAGCCTGAAACGTTCTCTTTGCCGGGTGTCCCCCGGTTCGTCTGGCTGGTGCCGGAATGGACTCCCGCACCAGCTCCGCCAGCCGCGCCGACGAGGTGATCCGGGCCCGCTCGCGCTCCCGGATGATCGCCGAGGCGATCCGGCCGGCGAACTTCTCCTCGCCGTAGACCCGCAGCACGCGGGCCAGGTCCGGGTGGGAGTAGGTGTTGACCACCTCCTCGGCGGTCACCCCCCGGGTCTGGTCCATCCGCATGTCCAGCGGGGCGTCCTGCGCGTACGCGAACCCGCGGTCGGGCGCGTCGAGTTGCAGCGACGAGACCCCCAGGTCGAACAGGATCCCGTCGATCCCCGGGTAGCCGAGCCGGTCGAGCACCTCGGGCAGCTCGTCGTAGACCGCGTGTTCCAGGTGGACGCGGTCGGCGAAGCGGGCCAACCGGACGCGCGCGTGGGCGAGCGCCTCCGTGTCCCGGTCCAGCCCGATGAGCACCGTCTCCGGATGCGCCTCCAGCACCGCCTCGGCGTGCCCGGCCAGGCCCAGCGTCGCGTCGACATGGACCGTCCGCCCGCCCCGGCCCAGCGCGGGGGCCAGCAACTCGAGACACCGCTCGAGCAGCACCGGCACGTGCGTGCCGCGTAGCTCCCCCATGTCGACCCCCACTGGTTGAACCTCGTCCTTCATGTGCCTGTCGTCGGACGACGCTGTGCCGTCGTACCGCCAGATCCCCATCCGCTCCCGCCCGCCGGAGGCCGCGGCCCTCCCATCGGATCGTGCGCCTGGCACCGGGGAAGGGGTGCCAGGAACTCGAAAGCGGGTGGAGATCTCGCAGTACGTCGGGCGTCGTCACGCCCTACAGACCGCCGGGCAGCACCCCCTCCTCGATGTCGGCGAAGTCGTCTTCGCTCTCCGCGAGGTAGTTCTCCCAGGCCGCCCTGTCCCAGATCTCCACCCGGGTGCTCGCGCCGATCACGACCAGGTCCCGCTCGAGGGCGGCGTACGACCTCAGGTGGGCCGGGATCGTCACCCGGCCCTGCTTGTCGGGCACCTCGTCGTGGGCGCTGGCGAAGAAGACCCGGCTGTAGGCCCGGGCCGCCTTGTGTGTCATCGGCTGCACGCGCAACTGCTCCGCGATCCGCTGGAACTCGGGCATCGGGAAGACGTAGAGGCAGCGCTCCTGCCCTTTGGTGATCACGACACCCCCCGCCAGCTCGTCCCGGAACTTCGCCGGAAGGATCAACCGGCCTTTGTCGTCGAGGCGCGGGGTGTGGGTGCCGAGAAACATCGGCCCAACCCCCTCGCCCTTGAGCGGCGTTCGCGGCGCCGCTGACCCCCCGGGCCGGTGGGCCCTCCCGGCCTCACCATCGCGCCCCACTCTACTCCACTTCCCTCCACCCGCAACCAGAAACGCCCGCGTGGCGCGCCCTTCCGCCGCGCGAAACCGCACGTCAGAGGGGGTGGAGCGGAGTGGAGGGCCGGACGGCCCCCCGGAGCCGGTCCGCTTTCCGACATAGATCGACTCCGTCCGGCTGAGCGTGATCCGGCCACCCCGCCGGACCGCCCCGGCCGAACGGTTCGCCCTCGGCGGCGATCTGGTGGGCCCGCCGGTCCGGTAACCTCGCTCGGGTGACGGACGCGAAGATGCCCCTGCGGGCGAAGGTGGCCAGCTCGGTGTCGCGGACCGCCGCGGCGCTGTCGCGGGCCGCGGGCCGCGGCGACGGCTCGGTGATCGGCGGCTGGATCGGCCTGAAGATCGATCCCGACCTGCTGGCCCACCTGTCGGCCGGGCGCGCCATCGCCCTGGTCTCCGGCACCAACGGCAAGACGACCACCACCCGGCTGACCGCCGCGGCGGTCGGGGTGCTCGGCCGGGTCGCCACCAACTCCTTCGGCGCCAACATGCCGACCGGGCACACCTCCGCGCTGGCCAAGGCCGGCAGCACCCCCTACGCCGTGCTGGAGGTCGACGAGCACTACCTGGCCCAGGTGCTGGAGGCCACCGAGCCGCACGTGGTGGCGCTGCTCAACCTCTCCCGCGACCAGCTCGACCGGGCCAAGGAGGTCGCCATGATGGCGCAGCTCTGGCGCGCCGCACTGGTCCGGCACACCGACGTCCGCATCGTCGCCAACGCCGACGACCCGATGGTGGTGTGGGCCGCGACGCCGCCGCCCAACCACGACCACCGCATCGCCCCGCCCCAGGTCACCTGGTTCAGCGCCGGGCAGCGCTGGCACGACGACTCGTGGGTCTGCCCCGAGTGCGGCTCGACCATCCAGCGCTCCGGCGAGCAGTGGTGGTGCAGCGGCTGCCCGCTGCGCCGGCCCCAGCCGCAGTGGACGGTGGAGGACGACGGCGTGCTCGACCCGACCGGCGCCTGGCACAAGGTCAAGCTCCAGCTTCCCGGCAAGGTCAACCTCGGCAACGCCGCCACCGCGCTGGCCGTCGCCGCCGAGTTCGGCGTCCGGCCGGTGGACGCGGTGCTCCAGCTCGGCACCGTCACCTCCGTCGCCGGCCGCTACGCCCAGGTCGACCGGGACGGGCGCAACATCCGGCTGCTGCTGGCGAAGAACCCGGCCAGCTGGCTGGAGGCGTTCGACATGGCCGACGAGGCGCCGACCCTGCTCTCCATCAACGCCCGCGACCCCGACGGGCTCGACACCTCCTGGCTGTTCGACGTCGACTTCGCCCCGCTGCGCGGCCGGCAGGTGCTGATCACCGGCGACCGCGCGTACGACCTGGCGGTCCGGCTGGAGGTCAACGACGTGCCGTTCCAGCACGTGCGGACGTTCCACGACGCCGTCCGGGCGGTGCCTCCGGGCCGCCTGGAGGTCATCGCGAACTACACCGCGTTCCAGGACATCCGAGCGGAGTTGGACCGTGTCAACTGAGAGCCTGCGTATCGTCTGGATCTACCCCGACCTGCTCTCCACCTACGGCGACCGGGGCAACGCCCTGATCCTCGCCCGCCGGGCGCGGCAGCGCGGGTTCCCGGTCGAGGTGCTGGAGGTCCGCTCCGACCAGCGCCTCCCCGCCACCGCCGACATCTACCTCATCGGCGGCGGTGAGGACGGTCCGCAGGCGCTCGGCGCGCAACGGCTGCTCGCCGACGGCGGCCTGCACCGGGCCGTCGCCCAGGGCTCGGTCGTGTTCGGGGTCTGCGCCGGCTACCAACTCCTCGGCACGTCCTTCTTCGCCAAGGGCACCCGGTGCGCCGGGCTGGAGCTGCTCGACCTCTCCTCCGACCGCGGGCCGACCCGGGCCGTCGGGGAGCTGGCCGGCGACATCGACCCGCGGCTGGGCGTGCCGGCGCTGACCGGGTTCGAGAACCACGGCGGTCGCACCCACCTCGGCCCCGGGGTCTCCCCGCTGGCCCGGGTGACCGCCGGGGTCGGCAACGACGGCGCCACCGAGGGGGCGTGGCGGGGCAAGCTGCTCGGCACGTATTCGCACGGCCCGGCCCTGGCCCGCAACCCCGCCCTGGCGGACCTGCTGCTGCGCTGGGCCACCGGCGTGCACCAGCTCCCGCCGCTCGACGACACCTGGACGGACCGGCTCCGCGCCGAGCGCCGCGCCGCGGTGGCCGCCGCCGCCCGGGCATGAACCCGGCCGTCCGGCGGCTGCTGCGGCAGCGGTCGGCCGCCCGGTTCGCGCTGCTGCTGATCCTGCTCGCCACGTTCGGGGCGGCGCTGCTCGTCGTACCCCTGCCGGAGGTCGGGGAGCTGCCCCGGCTGGCCGACCGGCTGGGCGACCTCGCCCCCGTGGCAGCGGTCGTCGGCGGGGCGCTGCTGCTGGTGGCGCTCGTCCCCCGGACCTTCATCACGCTCGCCTCGGGGGCGATCTTCGGCGCGCTGGAGGGCGCCGCGTACGCGCTGGGCGCGGCGCTGCTGGCGGCGGCGCTGGGCTTCACGGTCGGCCGCCTGCTCGGACGGGAGTTCGTCGCCGAACGGGTGCGGGGCCGGCTGGCCCGCCTCGACGGCTGGTTCGCCCGGCAGAGCGTCCTCGGCGTGGTCACCGTACGGCTGCTGCCGATCGCGGGCTTCGGCCTGGTCAGCTACGGCTACGGCACCACCGGTGCCCGGGTGCTGCCGTTCCTGGCGGGCAGCGTGATCGCCTCCGTCCCCACCGCCTTCGGGTACGCGGCCGTGGGCGCGGCGGCCGCCTCCCCGGGCGACGTCAACTGGTTCGCCGCCGCTCCCGCCGCGCTCGGCCTGGTCGCCAGCGCGGTGCTGATCCGCCGCTGGTGGCGCGCCGAGCGGCAGCGCCGGCTCACTGCGGGCTGAGGCCCGCCGTGCCGAGCCGACCCTTCTCCTCCCCCGACCCGGGCCGCCCCGACCGGCGCGGGGACCAGGGCGAGGAGCGGCTCTCCGGGGGCTTCATCGCCGAGGTCGTCCGCGTCGGCGACACCGTCCGGCGTACGCCGCCGCAGAACGCCGACTTCGTCGCCGCGCTGCTGCGGCACCTGGAGCGGGTGGGCGCGGACGTCGCGCCCCGCCACCTCGGCACCGACGAGCAGGGCCGGCAGGTGCTCAGCCACGTCGACGGCCGGGTGCCGTGGCGGGACCGGGAGGACCCGGCGTACTTCGCGGACCCGGCGTTGACCATGCTGGCGGCGCTGGTCCGGCGGTTGCACGACGCGTGCGCCGGCAGTTCGCTCGCCGGGGACGCCGAGACGGTCTGCCACCGCGACCTGTCCCCGAAGAACACGGTGTACCGCGACTCTTCCGCCGGCCCGCTGCCGGTGGCGCTGCTCGACTGGGACCTGGCCGGTCCCGGCCGGCGGATTGAGGACGTGGCCTTCGCCGCCTGGCACTGGGCGGAGCTGGGGCCGGGCGGCGACCCGGCGGAGCTGGGCCGGCGCGCCCGGCTGCTCTGCGACGCCTACGAGGCGGCCGGCCCGCGGCCGCTCGCGCTGCCCCGCGCCGACCTCGTGGACGTGATGCTCGACCAGCTCGACGGGACCTGGCGCGGTATCGCGGCCGGAGCGGACCGGGGTGACCCGGGCATGCGGCGGCTCCGCGCGGCGGGCGCCGCCGACGCGGTACGCGGCTGGCACGACTGGCTGGCCGACCAGCGTGAAACGGTGACGGCCGCCCTGCGCTGACTGCCCCCAAGCCCGCACGCCGCGCACCCCGTCGAGCTGCCAAGGGATGGGGCGGCCGGGCGGGGTGCGCACCCCGGACCACGCCCGCCGTTCCGCCCGGGCGTGCCCCGACCGGACGCCAGGGCACGCAAGGAAGGGACCCTTCCTATGCAAAAAGCGATAGGAGGGGGCCCTTCCTTGCGCCGGTCAGACGACGACGGAGACCGCGCGGCCCTTGACCACGATGACCTTGCGGGGCTCCCTGCCGGCCAGGGACGACGCGACCGCCTCCAGGGCCGCCGCGCGGACGGTCTCCTCGGAAGCGTCGGCGGGGACCTCGACCCGGCCCCGCACCTTGCCGTTGATCTGCACCGGGTAGGTCACCGTCTCGGCCACCAGCAGCGCCGGGTCGGCGGTCGGGAAGTCCGCGTACGTCAGGGAGGTGTCGTGCCCCAGCCGGCGCCACAGTTCCTCGGCGATGTGCGGGGCGAACGGCGCCACCATCAGCACCAGTGGTTCGGCCACCTCGCGCGGGGTCTCCGCCAGTCGGGTCAGCCCGTTGGTCAGCTCGATCAGCTTGGCGATCGCGGTGTTGAACCGGATCGCCTCCATGTCGCCGCGGACCCCGTCGACGGCCTTGTGCAGCAGCCGCCGCGTCGCGTCGTCGGCGGGCGCGTCGGTGACCCGCAGCGCACCGGTCTGCTCGTCGACGACCGCCCGCCAGACCCGCTGCAGGAAGCGGTACGAGCCGACCACCGCCCGGGTCTCCCACGGGCGGGACACCTCCAGCGGGCCCATCGACATCTCGTAGACCCGGAAGGTGTCCGCGCCGTACGCGGCACACATCTCGTCCGGGGTGACCACGTTCTTCAGGGACTTGCCCATCTTGCCGTACTCGCGCTTGACGGCCGTGTCGCCCAGGTAGAAGCCGCCGTCGCGCTCGGTCACGTCCTCGGCCGGCACGTAGGCCCCCCGGGCGTCGGTGTACGCGTACGCCTGGATGTAGCCCTGGTTGAACAGCTTGCGGAACGGCTCGAACGACGAGACGTGGCCCAGGTCGTACAGCACCTTGTGCCAGAACCGGGCGTACAGCAGGTGCAGCACGGCGTGCTCGGCGCCGCCGACGTACAGGTCGGTGCCCCCGCAGTCGCCCTCGCCGCGCGGCCCCATCCAGTACCGCTCGTTCTCCGCGTCGACGAACCGCTCCGAGTTGGTCGGGTCCAGGTAGCGCAGCTCGTACCAGCAGGAGCCGGCCCACTGCGGCATCACGTTGGTCTCGCGGGTGTAGCGCTTCGGACCGTCGCCCAGGTCCAGCTCCACCTCGACCCAGTCGCGCCGGCGCGACAGCGGGGTCTCCGGGTTGCTGTCGGCGTCCTCCGGGTCGAACGTCCGTGGCGAGAAGTCGTCCACCTCGGGCAGCTCGACCGGCAGCATCTCCTCCGGCAGCGCGATGGCGGCACCGGTCTCGTCGTACACGATCGGGAACGGCTCGCCCCAGTAACGCTGCCGGGAGAACAGCCAGTCGCGCAGCCGGTAGGTCACCGCGCCGCTGCCGTGCCCGTTGGCCTCCAGCCACTCGATGATCCGGGCCTTGGCGTCGGCGACCCCCAGGCCGTCCAGGTCCAGGCCGCGGTCGGGCGCGGCGCTGTTGACCGCCGGGCCGTCCCCGGTGTACGCCTTGCCGTCGAAGCCCTCCGACGGCTGCACGGTGCGCACGATCGGCAGGTCGAAGACCTCGGCGAACGCCCAGTCCCGCTCGTCCTGGGCGGGCACCGCCATGATCGCGCCGGTGCCGTAGCCGGCCAGCACGTAGTCCGCGATGAAGATCGGGATCTGCGCGCCGTTCGCCGGGTTGGTGGCGTACGCCCCGACGAAGACGCCGGTCTTCTCCTTCGTGTCGGCCTGCCGCTCGACGTCGGTCTTGGCCGCGGCCGCCTTGCGGTACGCCTCCACGGCCGCCCGCGGGTTGGCGTGCCCGCCGGTCCAGGCGTCCTTCGTCCCCTCCGGCCAGGCGGCCGGCACCAGCGCGTCGACCAGCTCGTGCTCGGGCGCCAGCACCATGTAGGTCGCGCCGAAGATCGTGTCCGGCCGGGTGGTGAAGACCTTGATGCGGGCTTCGCCCGCAGAACCGGAATCATCGGTCGAGGCCGCGAACTCGATGTGCGCGCCGGTGGAGCGGCCGATCCAGTTGCGCTGCATCAGCTTGATCGGCTCGGGCCAGTCCAGCGTGTCCAGGTCGTCCAGCAGCCGGTCGCCGTACGCGGTGATCCGCATCATCCACTGCTTCAGGTTGCGCTTGAAGACCGGGAAGTTGCCCCGCTCGGAGCGGCCGTCGGCGGTGACCTCCTCGTTGGCCAGCACGGTGCCCAGCCCGGGGCACCAGTTGACCGGCGCCTGCGACACGTACGCCAGCCGGTGCTCGTCGACGACGGCCCGCCGCTCGGCGACGGACAGTTCCGCCCACGGCCGGCCGTCGGGCGTGGGCCGGTTGCCGCCCTCGAACTCGGCGATCAGCTCGGCGATCGGGCGCGCCCGCTTCGCCTCCGTGTCGTACCACGAGTTGAAGACCTGCAGGAAGATCCACTGGGTCCAGCGGTAGAAGTCGGTGTCGATGGTGGCCACCGAGCGTCGCTCGTCGTGGGCCAGGCCCAGCCGGCGCAGCTGCGCCTTGTAGCGCTCGATGTTGGCCACGGTGGTGGTCCGGGGGTGGGTGCCGGTCTGCACCGCGTACTGCTCGGCGGGCAGGCCGAACGCGTCGAAGCCCATCGCGTGCAGCACGTTCCGCCCCGCCATCCGCTGGTAGCGGGCGAAGCAGTCGGTGCCGATGTAGCCCAGCGGGTGCCCGACGTGCAGGCCGGCGCCCGACGGGTACGGGAACATGTCCAGCACGTACAGCTTCTCCGCCCCGGCCCGGGGGTGGCCGGGGTCGGCCAGCGGGCCGGTCGGGTTCGGGGCGTGGAAGGTGCCCTCCCGCGCCCAGACGTCCTGCCAGCGGTGCTCGATCTCCTCGGCCAGGGCCGCGGTGTACCGGAACGGGGGAATGTCGCCCGCCGCTGCTGCCTCACTCATGGCGTCTCCTCGCTTCGCTCGTCGCCGCCGGCCACGCCACGGCCGGGCTGGATGCTGACCTCGCTCGGCGCGGTCATGTCGGTATGGATCGGGTCTGCTCTCCCGGCGCGTCGTGCCGTCGGGGCCGGCGCCGGGGCCGACCGCCGGGGCGCCCGGCGGAGGGCACAAAAAAGCCCCTCGCGCAGGAGGGGCCGCCGTGCTGTCGCGCGTCAGCGCATCAGCACGGCCCGGTAAGGAGCAGGAAGAATCCGGCCATGACCGGGAGTGTACCCGCCGTCCGGTCCCGCACGCCGCCCGCTACCACGGGTCGGGACGCGGGCCCCGTCCGAAACGCCCCCGGGCGCGCCCTTCGTGATCATGGGCGGCACCCAGAGCGACGGGCGGATCCCCCGACCCGGCGAATATTCGGGGCGTAACCGACGGTCCACCTGCGGGGGTCGGCGACAGCGACAAACATGGTTAGCCTGAGAGACCAGTGAGATTCCTGCGGCAGACGAGGCTCGGCGCCGCGAACCCAACGGCGGGTCCAGCTGCTCTATACAGAGCTGCCGTCCGGCGACGAGGAGGAGGCCCGTGACACAACAGACCTGGGACGAGGTGGGCGGCCTGTTGCCGCACGACGAGTTCCGCGCCGCCAGCGAAGCCATCGTCTCGAACATCGAGCAGGTCATCGAGGGCAAGACCGCCACCGTGCGGCTCGCCCTGGCGGTGCTGCTCGCCGAGGGACACCTGCTCATCGAGGACGTGCCGGGCGTCGGCAAGACGAAGCTCGCCAAGGCCATGGCCCGCTCGATCGACTGCTCGGTGCGCCGCATCCAGTTCACCCCGGATCTGCTGCCCAGCGACGTCACCGGCGTCAGCGTCTACAACCAGGAGACGCACGACTTCGAGTTCCGTCCCGGCGCGGTCTTCGCCAACCTGGTCGTCGGCGACGAGATCAACCGCGCCTCGCCGAAGACCCAGTCCGCGCTGCTGGAGTGCATGGAGGAGCGGCAGGTCACCGTCGACGGCGTCACCTACCAGCTCCAGACGCCGTTCATGGTCGTCGCCACCCAGAACCCGATCGAGATGGAGGGCACCTACCCCCTCCCCGAGGCGCAGCGCGACCGGTTCACCGCCCGCATCGCCATGGGCTACCCCGACCCCGACGCGGAGCTGGCCATGCTCGACGGGCACGGCGCCACCGACCCGCTGGACGAGCTGCGGCCGGTCTCCGACGCCGACACGGTGCGGCAGCTCATCGCGCACGTCCGGCAGGTGCACGTCGCCGACGCCGTCAAGCAGTACGCGATCGACCTGGTCACCGCGACCCGGGAGGCCCCCGACCTGCGCCTCGGCGCCTCCCCGCGGGCCACCCTCCAGTTGCTGCGCACCGCCCGCGCGGTCGCCGCCCTGGAGGGGCGGGACTACGTCCTCCCCGACGACCTGCAGGCGCTGGCCGTGCCGGTGCTCGCGCACCGGATCATCCCGACCGCCGACGCCCAGCTGGCCCGGCGCACCACCGACGCGATCGTCTCCGAGCTGGTGCACCGGCTGCCGTTGCCGCACGACCGCAAGCGCTCCCCGTACGACACCCGACCGACGGGCGAGGGCAACGGCCGAGCCCCCTACGAGCCGCGGAGGCGGTGACGTGCGAGACGGGCTGCGAGGGCTGACGACCCGCGGCCGATCGTTCCTGGCGGCCGCGGTCGCGGCCGCGATCTCGGCCGGCATCCTCGGCGAGAAGGATCTGCTCCGGGTGGCCGTCCTGCTGGCCGTCCTGCCGCTGCTCGCCGCCGCCTACGTGGGGCGCAGCCGCTACAAGCTGGCCTGCAACCGGTCGCTGGACCCGCACCGCGCGCCCGTCGGGGCGAGTTCCCGGGTGGTGCTGCGCTTGCAGAACCTGTCCCGGCTGCCCACCGGCACCCTGCTGCTCGAGGACCGGCTGCCGTACGCGCTGGGCAGCCGGCCGCGGGTGGTGCTGGAGCGGCTCGGCGCCCACCAGGCCAGCTCGGTGGCGTACACGGTGCGGGCCGACGTGCGCGGCCGCTACGAGGTGGGCCCGCTGGTGGTCCGGATGACCGACCCGTTCGGGCTGTGCGAGCTCAGCCGCGCGTTTCCGAGCACGGACCACCTGACCGTCATCCCGCAGGTCACCCCGCTGCCCTCGGTACGCCTGCCCGGCGAGTACGCCGGCAGCGGCGACAGCCGGGCCCGCTCGGTCGCCGTGCACGGCGAGGACGACGCCGCCACCCGGGAGTACCGGATGGGCGACGACCTGCGCCGGGTGCACTGGAAGTCGACCGCGCGCACCGGCGAGCTGATGGTGCGCCGGGAGGAGCAGCCGTGGGAGAGCCGGGCGACCGTCGTGCTGGACACCCGCGCGTACGGCCACCGGGGCGACGGTCCGACGGCGTCCTTCGAGTGGGCGGTCTCCGCCGCCGCGAGCATCGCGGTGCACCTGCGGCAGGCCGGCTACAAGCTGCGCCTGGTCACCGGCTCGGGGGCCGACGTCGACGCCTCCGAGGCCGCCGGCGACGGGCTGCTCCTCGACCAGCTCGCCGAGGTCGGGCTCGACAAGAACGTCGAGCTCACCACGCTGGTGCAGCGGGTCCGGCAGCGGGCGGACGGCGGCCTGATCATCGGTCTGTTCGGCTCGCTGGGCACGGCCGAGGCCGAGCTGCTGGCCGGGCTGCGGGGCAACGGCGCGACCTGCGTCGGTTTCCTGCTCGACAGCTCCACCTGGCTCAACCTGCCCGCCAAGGCGCGGGCCGAGGCCGACCACGCGCACAGCGCCGCCGCGCTCGCCCTGCTGCGGAGCGGCTGGCGGGTGATCGGGGTCGACCACGGCGCCCGGTTGCCGGCGTTGTGGCCGCAGGCGGCCCGCGGTTCGCAGGGCTTCGCCCTGCGGGCGGCGATGGCCGAGACGGTGGCCGGCGGCGTGCGATGAACGGAAGGGTCCCCTCATGATCGCCCACCGGAACCTGGGCTTCGTGGCCGCCGCGGCGACGCTGCTCGCCGCGGCGCCACTCTCGGCCATCTTCGAACGCTGGACGTGGCTGATCCAGGCCGCCATCGCGGTGGCCGTGGTCGCTGCCGCGGCCGCGCTCGCCCGGGTGGCACGGGTGCCGCTCTGGGGGCAGGTGCTCGGCATGCTGGCCGGCCTGACGCTGGCCCTGACCTGGCTCTTCCCCGGCGGCACCGAGTTGCTCGCCTTCCTGCCCACGCCGGCGACCTTCGCGCACTTCGGCGACCTGTTCAGCGGGTCTCTGGAGGACATGCGCTCCTACGGCGTCGAGGTGCCCGACACCGACCCGCTGCTGTTCATCACCGTGCTGGGGATCGCCGGCGTGGCGGTGGTGGTCGACGTGCTCGCCGTCGGGCTGCGCCGGCCGGCGCTGGCCGGCCTGCCCATGCTGGCCATCTACTCCGTGCCCGTCGCGGTCTACGTCGACAGCGTCCCGCCGGTGCCGTTCGTCGTCGGCGCCGCCGGCTACCTCTGGCTGCTGGTGACCGACAACGTCGACCGCGTCCGCCGGTTCGGCCGGCGGTTCACCGGCGACGGCCGCGACGTCGACGTCTGGGAGTCCTCGCCGCTGGCCGCCGCCGGCCGGCGGCTCGCGGTGGTCGGCGTGGCGCTGGCCGTGGCGCTGCCGCTGGCCGTGCCGGGGATGACCGGCGGGCTGCTCGACACCCTGACCTCCGGCTCCGGCGCCGGCAACGGCAGCGGGCGCCCCGGGCAGGGCGGGGCCCCGGGCCGGATCGACCTGTTCGCGGCGCTGAGCGGGCAGCTCAACCAGTCCGAGGTGGCCGACCTGGTCAAGGTCACCACCAACGAGCCCAGCCCGTTCTACCTGCGCTTCGGCGTCGCCGACGAGCTGAAGTCGAGAGGCTTCGACGTGGGCAACCCCCGGGGCCGCTCCGTCGAGAACCTGCCGGCACCGTCCGGCGAGGGCGTCGAGCAGCGGACGTACCGGGCCACGGTCGAGGTCACGAAGAACCTCACCATGCCGCTGCTGCCGGTCTACACCGAGCCGGTGCGCACCGAGGACCTGAACGGCAACTGGCTGTACGACCCGAACCTGCAGGTGATCTTCTCCAACCGCGACAACTCCCGCGGCAAGCGCTACGCGTTCGACTACGTGCGCTCGACGTACACCCCCGATGCGCTGCGGCAGGCGCGACCGCTGCCGTCGGACCACCCGGTGCGGCGCGCCCACCCGGCGCCACCGCCGATTCCCGAGGTGGAGGAGCTGGTCCGCACACTGGTGGCGAACAAGGACACCGAGTACGACAAGGTCCGCGGGATCTACGACTACTTCTCCGCCGACAACGGCTTCACGTACTCGCTGAGCACCAAGGGCGGCATCAGCGGCCAGGAGATCGTCGACTTCCTCAACAACAAGGTCGGCTTCTGCCAGCAGTACGCCGCCGCGATGGCGTGGCTGGTCAGGGCCGCCGGGATCCCGGCCCGGGTGGCGTTCGGGTTCACCAACGGCAGCAACTCCAGCGGCGGCACGTACACGCTGACCAACCGGAACCTGCACGCCTGGACGGAGGTCTACTTCAACGGCATCGGCTGGGTGCCGTTCGACGCGACCCCCGCGTACGGCGTGCAGGGCTCGACCCGGTCGGCCTGGGCCCCCGAGATCGACGCCCCCGAGGACGACGCGCCGGCCCCGGGCCCGTCGACCCCCGTCGGCGAGACCGACCCGTCGGCGGGCCCGGCAGGCCCCGAGGGCCCCGAGGAGGACCCCGACTCCGGCCTGGCCATCGGCGCGGCGGCCCCGACCGAGCAGGCCCCCGTCTGGCCCTGGTACGCGGCCGGCGCGGTGCTCCTCCTGGTGGCCCTGCTCGCCCTGCCGGCGCTGCGCCGGCTGGCCCTGCGGAGGCGGCGCAGCGGCCCGGCGACGCCGGCCCCGACCGCCGTACGGGCGGGGGAGGCCGGCGACGCGCCCACCGACGGGCAGCGCATGGTGGTCCTGGTGGACGCCGAGCGGGCCCGGGCGGACGCGCACGCCGCCTGGGACGAGCTGCTCGACACGCTGGTGGACTACCGGGTGCGGGTGGACCGGACGGAGACGCCGCGGGCCACGGCCGACCGGCTGTCCCGGGAGGCGCTGGCCGCCGACGCCGAGGCCATTACGGCGGTACGGCTGCTCGGCCGCGCCGAGGAGCGCGCCCGCTACGCGCGCGACCCGCTCACCGGCGAGCACCTCCCGCCGGCCCTGCGCACCATCCGCGGCGCGCTCGCCGCGCGGGCCGACCGGCGTACCCGCCTGGTGGCGGCGGTGCTGCCGCCCTCGGTGCTGCTGCGCTGGCGACTGGCCACGGCCGACGCGTCGTCCCGGCTGCTGGCGGCGGGCGCGCGCGCCCGCTCCCGACTGCTGCGCTGGAGCCCGCGCCGCCTGCTGGCCGACCGCATGGCCCGCTGACCCGCACGGCCCCCACGGACGGGCCGGGAGCGGCGAGGTCGCCGCTCCCGGCCCGTTCCCGTCGCGGCGCAGGCTGCGCACAGAGGGCGGGTAGCGGGCAGGCCCCGGAGGAGTGCGGGCGCCAAGGCCACAGGGGCTTCCTGAAGGCGCGCGGAGCGGCAGAGGCCGCCCGGGGCGAGCCGGCGGTAAGCGCACGGAAACGCCTCAGGTCGCCGGGCGTGCCGGCGACGCGGTTCGTCGTCGCGGTGGTGCGACCCGCCTCAGCGGCGGGCCGGGCTCAGCGGTGCCCCTCCGGGCGCTGCCGCCACCGGTCCTCCATCCGGTCGAGGATCGAGGGCCGCCGACCCGTACGACCGCGGGGGCGGCGACGACTCGTCGTGCCTCCCACGACGTGCAGGTCGGGTGACTGCGCCCGACGATGCGACTGCACCGCGAACGCGGCCGAGGCCAGCATGACGACAAAACCCGCCACTGCCAGCGGCGGAGTCTTGATCACCGCGCCATAGACCAACAGGGCCAGCCCAGCGATGATCACGCCGGCAGCGACGAGCAGGCGACGCCGCGCGTGGAAACGCGGATCGCTGGCGCGCACGGCCGAGGCGAATTTGGGGTCCTCGGCAAGCGACCGCTCGATCTGCTCGAACAGCCGCTGCTCGTGCTCCGAGAGCGGCACGGCACTCCTCCCCGGTCACGTGGGTCGGCCCGGTCGGGCCGACAGACCGTGGCAGCCAACCGGCTGCTTACCCGCAAGTCTACGAGGGCCCTCGCGCGTCGGAAAGCGGGACGACCTACGGCCGGGGTGGATTTTCATTTCGTCGCCCGTCCCGGACCCCGAGCAGACTAGCCGGACCTATGACGGACCGCCCGAAACGGGCAGCCGCGGCGTCGGCGGCAGCTTCCGCCTCCCGCCAGCCCCGCTCGGGCGCGCCGAGGGCGAGCTGCCGCGGGGTCTCCCGCGCCGGGGCGAGGCCCTCGACCCGGACGCCGACCAGGCGGATGCGCTCTCCCGGGTCGAGCGCGGCGTAGAGCGCCCAGACCGTGTCGAAGATCTCCCGGGCGACGTCGGTCGGCACACCCGACGTGCGCGACCGGTTGACGGTGCGGAAGTCGGCCAGCCGCACCTTCAGCGACACCGTCCGCCCGACCTGCCCGGCCCGGCGCAGCCGGGCGCCCACCTTCTCGGCGAGGGCGAGCAGCGCCCGGCGGATCTCCAGGGGATCGGCCACGTCGGCGTCGAAGGTCACCTCCGCGCCGATCGACTTCTCGACCTGCTCGGGGCTGACCCGGCGCGGGTCCCGCCCCCAGGCCAACTCGTGCAGGTGCGTCGCGGACGCCTCGCCGAGCGCCTTGCGCAGCATGCCGACCGGCGCCTCGGCGAGGTCGCCGATGGTGGCCAGGCCGAGCCGACGCAGCGTCTCGGTGGACCGCTCCCCCACCCCCCACAGCGCCGACACCGGCAGCGGGTGCAGGAAGTCGAGCACCCGGTCGGCCGGAACGACCAGCAGCCCGTCGGGCTTGGCGCGGGTCGAGCCGAGCTTGGCCACGAACTTGCTCGGCGCGACCCCGACCGAACAGGTCAGCCCCTGCTCCCCGGCGACGCGCTCGCGGATCCGCCGGGCGATGGCGGCCGGGGAGCCGAAGAGCCGCCGGGCCCCGGCCACGTCGAGGAACGCCTCGTCGAGCGAGAGCGGCTCCACCAGCGGGGTGACGTCCCGGAAGATCTGCATGACCGCCCGGGAGGCCGCCGAGTACTGCGCGAAGTCCGGCGGGAGGTAGACCGCGTGCGGGCAGAGCGCCCGGGCCCGCGCGGTGGGCATGGCGCTGCGGACGCCGTAGCGCCGGGCCTCGTAGCTGGCGGAGCTGACCACCCCGCGCGGGCCGACCCCGCCGACCACGACGGCCCGGTCGCGCAGTTCCGGCCGGCGGCGGACCTCGACCGAGGCGAAGAACGCGTCCATGTCGACGTGCAGGATCGGGCAGCCGGAGTCGTCGGCGTCCGGCCCGAACCGGGGATCGCCTCCCCGGGGCAACGACTGGCTGCGACCCATCCCCGCAGGTTAGCGGGCGCCTCCGACATGCCGCCCGGACGGCCGGCGGCGTTTCGTGCGGGCGGTCGAGGGGCTCGCCCGGCAGGGGTGGTCGACGGCGGCAGCGCCCGACCGGGCCGGGCCGGCGATCCGCTCCACGGGACGCCGCCCCGGCGGGACGGCCGGCCGCCCGTCCGTCAGCCGCGTACGACCAGCAGCGGGATGGTCATCTCGGCCGCGGTGTCCGCCCCGTGGTACGCGACCAGCCGCGACACCATCGGCGGCTCCGACCGGGACGCCGTCACCGCGTACGTGGCGTTGCAGACGACCACCACGTCGCCGATGCGGAGCAGGTGCTCCTCCGGCACCGGACCGAACCAGCCGGAGGCCACCACCTCCTCGCGGGTGCGGACCCGGGCCGCGGGGCCGAGCACGGCCGACCAGGCGGCCACGACGTCGTCCACGGCGCCGGGCGTGACGTGCAGGTAGCGGACCCGGGGCTCGCCGGCGACCACCGCCACCCCGGCGCGCAGCCGGGGGTCGGTGTCCAGGTCGACGCGGTGCCCGGCCGGCACGTCGAGCTGGCCGTGGTCGGCGGTGACGAGCAGCGCGGCGTCGGGCGGCAACCCGTCGACGAGCCGGGTGATCAGCCGGTCCACCTCCGCCGCGGCGATCCGCCAGGGCGCCGAGTCGACGCCGGTGAGGTGGCCGTGCCGGTCCAGGTCCGGGTGGTAGCCGGAGACCAGGGTGGGCCCCGGCCCGGCGGCCAGGGCGGTGAGCATCCGCGCGGCGAGCGCGTCGACGCCGGCCGCGCCGCGGTAGTCGCCGCCCCGGTTGGCGGCCACCGTCAGCCCGCTGCCACCGAACTCCGGCCGGCTCACCACCGTCACCGCGACACCGGCCGCCCGGGCCCGTTCGAGCTGGGTGGGGACGGGCTGCCAGTGCCGCGGCTCCGGGTCGGCCGCCCATTCGATGTGGTTGAGCACGCGGTCGGTGCCCGGCACCCGCAGGGTGAAGCCGAGCACGCCGTGCGCGCCGGGCGCGGCGCCGGTGCCCAGCGTCACCAGGCTGGTCGGCGTGGTGGACGGGAAACCGGAGGTCAGCGGCCGGCCCACGGTCGCGACGAGCCCGGCCAGGGCCGGCGCGTACGGCGCGGCGGTCGGGATCTGGTGCCAGCCGAGGCCGTCCACCAGCAGCACCGCCACCCGGCGCACCCCGGCCAGCGCGGCGCCCAGCCCGAGCGGGTCGGCGGCGCCGGGCACGCCGAGCACGGCGAGCGCGCTGGGCAGCACGTCGGCGAGGCTGCCACTGCCGTAGCGCGGCCCGACGATCTCCAGCGGGTCGGTCACGGGCGACGGGCGAACAGGTGCAACTGGGCGGCGAGGTCCCGCCAGGGGGCCCGCGCGGCGAGCGCCCGCTCCAGCTCCACCAGGGCGGCTGGCTGACCGTCCGCGACGGCCGCCGGGAGGAGGTCGGCGAGCACGCGTACGCCGTGGATCTCCTCGACCACGAGCCCGGCGGCGCCGAGCAGCGCGGCGGCGGTCTCGGCGTCGTAGCGCCGGCGCAGCGTGTCCCGGGCGCCCGCGGTGCCGGCCGGGTCGGCGGCCAGCGCGGCGGCGACGTCCAGGTGCCCGTTCATCGCCCGGCCGAGCACCGCGGCGGCCCGGCCGGCGACCAGCACGCTCGCGGCGCCACCCGGGCGCAGCGCGGCGGCCAGCGCGGCCACGACCGGCCCCGGGTCGTCGACCACCTCCAGCACGGCGTGGCAGAGCACCAGGTCGGCGCTGCCGGGCTCGACCAGCCCGGCGAGCGCGTCGCCGTCGCCCTGCACGGCACGGACCCGCTCGGCGACGCCGGCCTCGGCGGCCCGGCGGGTCAGCGCGGCGAGCGCGTCGGGACTGGCGTCGACCACGGTGACCCGGTGCCCGGCCTGGGCGAGCGGTACGGCGAAGCCGCCGGTGCCGCCGCCGACGTCGAGCACGGTCAGTGCGGTGTCGCCGCGTCGCTCCAGCTCGGTGCGCAGCACCGACCAGATCACGGCGGTACGGGGGGTCAGCGGCGGCCCGGCGAGCCGGCCTGGGGTCTGCTCCACCCGGTCGAGCCTAGTCACCCGGTCCAGCCCCGACGGGGGCCGCCCGGGGGAGGCGCCGTCCCGGCGGCCGTTGGCCGCGCGCGACGGGGGCCGCCCGGGGGAGGCGGTCAGGACTCGCCGGTGGCGCCGTCCTCCTCGGCCCGCGACCGCAGGGCGTTGGCCACCGGGCCCTCGGTGATCTCGTACTCGCGCGGTTCGGTGTGGTGGGTCGGGGTCCAACCGGCGTTGAGCCGGGTCCGCCGGGAGTTGGCCACTCCGCCGCTGTATCCGTGATTCCCCGTCATCGGTTCATTCCCCCTCGTGCCACGCGGGCCGCTCTGCCCGCGCGAGCAGGAGTCTCCCGCCATCGGCTCCGAAAAACCGTAATGTGGATCACTGTCGTCAACGGAAATCTCGCGATGCCGGGCTGACCGGCGGCTCGATGGCGTCCAGCCGGTCGGCGGTGAGGTTGGTGACTCCCTCGTGCCGCTGCAACCGGCCGCGCACCACCAGCGCCGCGCTGGTGCGAGCGATTCGACGGTAGCGCTGCCAGAGCCCCGGGGAGCAAGTGACATTGAGCATCCCCGTCTCGTCCTCCAGGTTGAGGAAGGTGACCCCGCCGGCGGTCGCGGGGCGCTGCCGGTGGGTGACGATCCCGCCGACCCGGATCCGCCGACCCGGCTCCACCCGGCCGAGCCGGGCGATCGGCACCGCGCCGAGGGCGTCGAGCTGCGGGCGGATGAAGCGGGCCGGGTGGCTCTCCGGCGACAGCCCGGTCGCCCACACGTCGGCGACCAGCCGGTCCACCGCCTCCATGCCGGGCAGGGTGGGCGCCGCCGCGCCGGTCACCGTGCCGGGCAGGCGGCCCGGCCGGTCCTGGGCCGCCGCGCCGGCCGCCCAGAGGGCCTGCCGCCGGGACAGCCCGAAACAGGCGAAGGCGTCCGCGGTGGCCAGCGCCTCCAGCTGCGCGGCGGTGAGACCCACGCGCCGGGCCAGGTCCGGCATGTCGCGGTACGGCCCGTGCGCCGTCCGCTCCGTATCGATCCGCTCGGCCACCTCGTCGCCGAGGGTACGCACGGCGGAGAGCCCGAGCCGGACGGCCGGGCCGCCCAGCCCCCAGGCGTGCGGCGGCTCCCCCGGCGCGCTGCCCCACCGGGTCTGCGGGGTGGACTCCAGCACCGCCTTGGCGCCGCTGGCGTTGATGTCGGGCCGGCGGACCTCGACGCCGTGCCGGCGGGCGTCGTCGACCAGGGTCTGCGGGGAGTAGAAGCCCATCGGCTGGGCGTTGAGCAGCGCGGCCAGGAACGGGCCCGGGTGGTAGCGCTTGAGCCAGGAGCTGGCGTAGACCAGGTAGGCGAAGCTCATCGCGTGGCTCTCCGGGAAGCCGTAGCTGGCGAACGCGGAGAGCTTGCGGTAGACGTCGTCGGCCAGCTCGCCGGTGATGCCCCGCTCCGCCATGCCCGCGTAGAGGCGGTCGGCGATGCGGGCCATCCGCTCGGCGGAGCGCTTGGCGCCCATCGCCCGGCGCAACTGGTCGGCCTCCGCGGCGTCGAAGCCGGCCAGGTCGATGGCGAGCTGCATGAGCTGCTCCTGGAACAGCGGCACGCCGAGGGTCTTCTCCAGCGCGTTGCGCATCAGCGGGTGCGGGTAGGTCACCGGCTCCTCGCCGTTCTTGCGCCGGATGTACGGGTGCACCGAGCCGCCCTGGATCGGGCCGGGCCGGATCAGTGCCACCTCGACCACCAGGTCGTAGAAGCAGCGGGGCTTGAGCCTCGGCAGGGTGGCCATCTGGGCGCGGCTCTCCACCTGGAACACCCCGACCGAGTCGGCCCGGCAGAGCATGTCGTAGACCTCCGGATCGTCCAGCGCCATGCCGCCGAGGTCCAGGCTCATCCCGATCATGTCGTAGCCGTAGTGCAGCGCGGAGAGCATGCCGAGCCCGAGCAGGTCGAACTTGACCAGCCCGACCGCCGCGCAGTCGTCCTTGTCCCACTGGAGCACGCTGCGGCCCGGCATCCGCCCCCACTCCACCGGACAGACCTCGATCACCGGCCGGTCGCAGATCACCATGCCGCCGGAGTGGATGCCCAGATGCCGGGGGAACGTCTGCAGCTCGTTCGCGTACGCGACCACCTGCTCGGGGATGTCCTCGACGTCCACCGCCGCGACCGAGCCCCAGCGGTCGATCTGCTTGCTCCAGGCGTCCTGCTGGCCGGGCGAGAAGCCGAACGCCTTGGCCACGTCCCGCACCGCCGAGCGGGGCCGGTAGGAGATGACGTTGGCGACCTGGGCGGTGTGCTCCCGGCCGTACCGGGCGTAGACGTGCTGGATGACCTCCTCCCGGCGGTCGGACTCGATGTCCACGTCGATGTCGGGCGGGCCGTCGCGCTCGGGGGCGAGGAAGCGCTCGAAGAGCAGCCGGTGCCGGACCGCGTCCACGTTGGTGATCCGCAGCGCGTAGCAGACCGCCGAGTTGGCCGCCGAGCCCCGGCCCTGGCAGTAGATGTCCTGCTCGCGGCAGAACGCGACGATGTCGTAGACCACCAGGAAGTAGCCGGGGAAGCCCAGCTCCTCGATCATGTTCAGCTCGTGGTCGAGCTGCGCGTACGCCCTCGGGTGCGCCTCCCGGGGGCCGTAGCGCTCCCGGGCCCCCCGCTCGGTCAGGTGGCGCAGCCAGCTCATCTCGGTGTGCCCCGGCGGCACCGGGTACGCCGGCAGCCGCGGCGCGACGAGCTGGAGGTCGAAGGCCAGCTCGGCCCCGAACTCGGCGGCCCGGGCCACCGACCCCGGGTACGCGGCGAACCGGGCCGCCATCTCCGCACCGCTGCGCAGGTGGGCGGTGCCGGCCGCGGGCAGCCACCCGTCGATCTCGTCCAGGCTGCGCCGGGCCCGTACGGCGGCGACGGTGGTGGCCAGCCGGCGCCGGGCCGGGGTGGCGTAGTGCACGTTGTTGGTGGCCACCGTGGGCAGGCCGGCCGCCGCCGCCAGCTCGGCGAGCGCGTCGTTGCGGTCGGCGTCGACCGGGTGCCCGTGGTCGGTCAGCTCCACCGCCACCGTCTCCGCGCCGAAGAGGGCGGTCAGCCGGTCCAGCTCGCGGGCCGCCGCGTCCACCCCCTCGGTGAGCAGCGCCGCCGGCACGTGCCCCTTGCGGCAGCCGGTGAGCACCAGCACGTGGTCGCGCAGCTCCGCGGCGACCTCCTCCAGCTCGCCGTAGACCGGGCGGCCCTTCTCGCCGCCGCGCAGCTGGGCGCGGGCGATGGTCGAGGCGAGCCGGGCGTACCCCTCGTGGCCGTGGGCCAGGAGCAGCAGGTGCCGCCCGAGCGGGTCGGGCTCGCCGTTCTGCGGGCCGGGCAGGTCCAGGGAGAGCTCGGCGCCGAAGATCGTCGGCAGGTGCAGCGCGCGGGCCGCCTCGGCGAAGCGCACCACCCCGTAGAAGCCGTCGTGGTCGGTGACGGCGAGCGCGGTGAGCCCCAGCCGGGCGGCCTCCTCGGCCAGCTCCTCGGGGTGGCTGGCGCCGTCGAGGAAGCTGAAGTTGGTGTGGGCGTGCAGCTCGGCGTACGGCACCACGCCGTCGGGGCGGGTCAGCTCCGGTGGCTGGTAGTGCTCCCGCTTGCGGCTCCAGGCGGGAGAGTCGCCGCCGTCGGCGTCCACGGCCAGCGGGTCGACCACGTGCAGGTGCCGCTCGTCACGCGACCGGCCGCCCTGCCCGTCGGCCCACCCGGCACGGGGTTTCCGGCCGGAGAGCACGCGTTCCAGCTCCGACCAGGGCAGCTTCGGATTGTGGAAGCTCATCGGGGCTCCGCCGGGTTGACGTCGTGCCGCTGCCGCTCGGCGGCGACGCCCGCAGTCGGCCGGGCGCCCTCAGTCATAGATCGCCTCCACCAGCCAGTGCCCGGCCTCCACCGCGAGCAGCAGGGCCGTACCGTCGGCCAGGCAGACCTGGAACCGGGCCCGGCGGCGGGCCTCGGCCGGCGCCCACCAGCGCTCGTCGACCGGCCACGGGCCGGCCCAGCCGACGATCTCGGCCGGCCGCGCGGTGCCCACGGTCAGCCGGGCCGGCGCGGTGCTGACCTGGAGCCGCGCGCTGACCACGACCGGCTCGCCGGCGGCGTCGTGCACGGCCGCGGCGAGCGGGTCGGGCAGCACCACCGCCGGCGCGGGCGGCGGCAGCCGGCCCGGCCACGGCGGCTCGCCCGACCGCGCCGACGGCCGGCCCGACAGCGGCGACCGGCCCGACAGAGGCGACGGCCGGTCCGGCAGGGAGTCGGCGGTTTGCGGTTCCACGACCTGCGACGACTGACCCGGCCGGTCCGACGGCCCGTCCGGCAGGGGCGGTGGGCCGGGGCGGGCCGGCAGGCGTTCGTCCCCCCACGGCACCAGGCGCACCTGGTCGGCGGGCGAACGGCCGCCGCCGAGCACCGCGGTGACCACGGCCTCGGGGCCGAGAATGCCCTGCACCCTGCTCAACGCCCGGTGCGCCCGCTCCCGCTCCTCGCCGGCCTCCCCCCACAGGCCGGGTTGCAGGCCGGCCTGGGCGATCACCCCGGCGGGGACCAACCGCAGCCGGATGATGCCCGCCGTCGGCCGGGCCGGGCGGGCGCCGCCCCGGCCGGCGCCACCGGACAGCCAGCCGTCGAGCTGCCAACGCACCCGGTCCGCGATGGCGGCCGAGCTGAGCAGCCCGTCGTGCCGCCAGACCCGGTGCAGCTCCTGGCCGTGCGCGGTGACTGCCTCGATGCCGAGTCGGGTGCAGGCCAGCCCGTGCGCGGCGAGCCGGTCGTGCAGCCGCTCGGCCAGCGCCCGGGCGGCGAAGGCCGCCGTGTCGACCCGGTCGAGCGGCTCGTCGTGGTCGGCGGTGACCGCGAGGTCGGCCGGGGGCTGCCGGACGGCGAGCGGACGGTGGTCCCGCCCGGCGGCCAGCCGGTGGGCGAGCGCGCCGTCGAAGCCGAACCGGGCCAGCACGTCGCCGGCGGGCAGCGCGGCGAAGTCGCCCAGAGTGCGTACGCCGAGCCGGCGCAGCAGGTCGGTCAGGGCCGGCCGGCCGAGCGCCTCGACCGGCAGGTCGGCGAGGAACCGCGGTGTCGCGCCGGGCGGGACGACCTGCCCGGCGCGGGCGGCCAGCCCGGCGGCGAAGACCCCGTCGGCGATGCCGACCTGGCTCTCCACCGCGCACGCCTGGGCGACGTGCTCGACGATCCGCTCGGCGGCCGTCTCCTCTCCCCCCAGGTAGCGGCTCGGCCCCCGGGCCGCCACCGCACACGCGCCGGGACGCACCACCTCGACGCCCGCGACCAGCTCCTCGACCGCGGCGACCACCGGCTCGAACGCCCGGGCGTCCCGCCCCGGGTCGTACTCGACGACGGTGAGCTGCGGGCAGCGCCCCTGCGCCTCCCGTTTGCGCAGCCCCCGGCGCACCCCCTCGGCGCGCGCCCGTTCCGAGCAGGCGACCACCCGGTTGGCGTGCAGCACGGCGACCGGGCCGGTGGCGGGCACCCCGTCGACGATCTCGGCGGCGAGCACCGGCCAGTCCGGGCACCAGAGCAGCAGGGTCCGTACCGGCGCACCGGTCATGCCGGACCGACCAGGGTGAGCGGGCCGCGCCGGGAGGTGTCGGCGGACGAGACGGCCGGCGGGGCGGACGCGGCGGCCGGCGGGGCGGACACGGTGGACGCGGTGACCGGGCGGAGCCGGCCGGCGGCCGACCGGCCGGTGACGGACCCGGCGGCAGAGCCGGGGGCGGAGCGGGGAATGACCCGGGTGAGCCCGTCCCCGGGCAGCCACATCTTGATCTCCTTGGGGCGGGCGGCGGCCCCGCGCCCACGCGCCGAGACGGTGACCTCGCGGCGGCGCAGCCGGCCCCGGCCCGTCCCGAGCCCCTCCCAGGCTCCCCGGACCACCTGGAGGGTCACGTCCGCGCCGTCCCACCGCCCGTACGGGACGAGGACGCTGCCCCGTTGCCGGGCCCGGGCGGCCAGCCGGTTGGCGACCGAGGCGGAGACCGTCGCCGGCACGGCGGTGACCACGACGTCCACCCCGTCGATCAGCGCGGCGATGACGGTGGCCCACTCCGGGCCCGGGTGGGGCACCAGGGCGAGCCGGTCCAGGGCGATGCCGAGCTCGGCGGCCGCGCCCGCCCCGAACGTCGGCACCCCCACCACGGCGCACCACGAACCGGCCCGGGACGCCTCGGCGAGCAGCGCCAGGAGCAGGGAGGTGCCACCGCTGCGCCGGGGTTGACCGGTGGCGACCGCGATCGTGCTGCCGCGCCGCAGCCCCCGGTTGGGCAGCAGCCCGGTCAGCTCCGGGGCCACCGGCAGCACCCGGTGACCGCCCGCCGGATCAGGCGCGCTCGCCGGACGCACCAGGGCGGCCAGTGCGGTGGAACCGACCACCATCCGGCCCGCCATCGGACCTACCCCCCGTCGTGCTGTCGATCGGATGTGCGCGTGGCGACCGGGCCGCCCGGCTCCCCCCGCCGGGCGGCCCGGTCGCCACGGATCAGGCGGCGAGGCCGTCGAGCGCCGGTTGGTGGGCCACGCCGAGCGCGGCCTCCACCACCGCGACGAACTGTTCGGCGGCGCGCAGCAGGTCGTCGGCCTCCCGGGCGGTCACGACCCGCGGGATGCCGGCCTCGGCGGCGGCACGCTTGCCGGCGCCGAGAGCGAAGAACCGGGCCCACTCGTCGAGCTCGGGGGCGACACCGGAGAGCAGGACCCAGACGCTGGTGATCCGGTTGCGCCGGGCCGGGGCGGGACGCGCCCGGGCGGCGAGCAGGGCCGCCGCCGCGCGCAGCGCGGCCAGGTGGGCGGCCGCGTAGCGGAGGCCGTCGGGGCGGGTCTGAGCGGCCTCGGCCAGCCCGTGGCGAGCCACCGCGAGAAGCTGGGCGGGGGTGCGGTGCGGCAGCACGTGCGCCGGCACCGTCGGTGCCTGAGCCGGGTTGGTCGGCATGGACTGTCTCCTCCACGTGGCCGAGCCGCCCCTGAGGGCGGAGCTGGTCCGCCGGCGGGACGCCGGGTCGAGTGGTGCGGAGGAAGACGCACCGGATGGGGGCCGGCCGGGTGTGGACGCTTCCCCACACCACACCCGGCCGGCACAACCGGCGGGTTCGTCGCCCGCCGCCCGGGGGTCGTGGGCGGCGGGCGACGCTCCTGCCTGACGGGCCGGGCTCGCGACTGCCCGGGACCCAGGTGCGGCCCGCGGAGCCGCACCGCCCGGGACCGGCGCCGCGAAACACCACCCCGGGCTGTTTGGAACGGGCGTTCGAGGCAATCGAACACTCGTTCTAACTACTGCTGACAGTACACCCTCCCTCCGACGAAAATGCAACGTGTGACGCGCGGGAGTCGGCCGGCGCCCCCCACGCGCCACACCCTGTCGACGGCAGCTCCCGGCGCCCGCCGGCGCGGCCACGGCGGCGTACCACGCCAAGCCGGGCGGGGCGACCGAGGATCCGGGGCACGCCGGCCGAGCGGCGCACCGGCGGCGATGCGACCGACGTAACGACCGGTGACCCTTACGGCCCTGACGAGGGCGGCGGTAGCCTCCGCTCGTGACAACCCCCCGCCCCGCCCTCGGGGTCGCCATGGTGCTCGGCTCGGGAGCGCTGTTCGCCGTCAACGGCACGGTCTCCAAGCTGGTGCTCCGCGCCGGCCTGGACGCACCGCAGCTCACCCTGCTGCGCGCCGTCGGCGCCGTCACCGGGCTGCTGGCCCTGAGCCTGCTGCTGCGCCCGGGGGCGCGCCGGCTCCGGGTCACCCCCCGCCAACTGCCGCTGCTGATCGGGTACGGGCTGACCGGCTTCTTCGCCGTGCCGATGCTCTACTTCGTCGCCATCTCCCGGCTGCCGGTCGGGATCGGGCTGCTGTTCGAGTACACCGCCCCGCTGCTGGTCGCCCTCTGGGCCCGGTTCGGCCAGCGCCACCGCGTACGCCCGCGGCTCTGGGCCGGCCTGGCGCTGAGCCTGCTCGGCCTCGGCTGCGTGGCCGAGGTGTGGGGCGAGCTGAAGCTGGACGGCCTCGGCGTGCTCGCCGGTCTCGGCGCCGCGGTCTTCCTCGCCGGCTACTACGTGCTCGGCTCGCACGGCGTGACGCGACGGGACACGCTGTCGCTGTGCACCTGGGCCTTCGGCGCCTCCGCCGTGGCGGGACTGCTCACCCGCGCCGTCACCGTGGGCGCCGGCGGCTGGGAGCCGCTGACCGCCGACACCGACCGGGGCGTGCCGGTGGCGCTGCTCTGCGGGTACGTGGTGGTGCTCGGCTCGATCGTGCCGTACCTGCTGGTCGCCGGGGCGATGCGGCACCTCCCGGCGACCAGCGTCGGGATCGTCGGCATGGTCGAGCCGGTGATCGCCTCGGCGGTCGCCTGGGTCGTCCTCGGCGCCGGCGAGGCGCTCAACACCGCCCAGCTCGCCGGCGGGCTCCTGGTGCTGGTCGGCGTCGCGCTGGCCGAGACGGCCCGGGTCGCCGCGCCCCGGGCCACCGCGCCGCCCGCGCCGGACGCCGTCGCCGTCCCCCGCTGAGCCGACCGGAGCGGCCGGCCCGCCATCCCGGCCGACACCGACCGGAGCGGCCGGCCAACGACCCCGGCCGGCCAACGACCCCGGCCGGCCAACGACCCTGGCCGGCCCGCGACCCCGGCCGGCCCGCGACGCCGTGCCGGCCGCGCCCCTGCGCGAAGGGAGTCGGCGTGGCCGGGTGAGCCGGCGGCGGGCGCACCGGGAAGAATGGCGGCATGCAGCCACACCCGAACGTACGGGCGGTGCAGGACGTGCTCGACGCCGCAGGCGCGCGGGACGGGTCCGGCGCGCCGAGCGCCGTCCGCCTGCTGCCCGACGCGGTCCACACCGCCGCAGCCGCCGCCGAGTCGCTCGGCGTCGGGGTCGGCCAGATCGCCAACTCACTCGTCTTCGAGGCGGACGGCGCGCCGCTGCTGGTGCTCACCTCCGGCGCACACCGGGTGGACACCGCCGGCCTGGCCGCGTCCATCGGGATCACCCGGCTGCGCCGAGCCACCCCGGACTTCGTCCGCGCGCACACCGGGCAGGTGATCGGCGGGGTCGCCCCGGTCGGCCACCCGCACCCACTGCGCACCCTGGTCGACACCGCCCTCGAGCGGTACGACGAGATCTGGGCGGCCGGTGGCGTCCCGCAGGCGGTCTTCCCCACCACGTACCGGGAACTGCTGCGGGTCACCGGCGGTACGCCGGCCGAGGTGGCGTGAGCGAGCGGAGCGAGCGAACCATCGGGCTCAGCAGCGTGGCGCCTCGCGCCGCCGGCGAGCGGAGCGAGGCGGTGGCGTGAGCGAGCGGAGCGAGCGAACCATCGGGCTCAGCAGCGTGGCGCCTCGCGCCGCCGGCGAGCGGAGCGAGGCGGTGGCGTGAGCGAGCGGAGCGAGCGAACCATCGGGCCCAGCAGCGGCACCGACGGCGTGGACGGCGTCCCGGGGCTGGTCACCCTGCACGTGTGGCGCACCTCCCGCGCCGCGCTGCCCCGGGCGCTGACCCGGATGGCGGTCGACCCCCGCCGACTGCGCGCGCTGCCCGGCGTACGGTTCGGCAAGCTGCTCGGCACCGGGACCGGCACCGGCTTCGGACCAGGCGACGCCGACCTGACCCGGTGGGCGGCGCTGACCGTGTGGGACTCCCGCGCCGCGTCCGCCCGCTTCGACGACTCGCCGGTGGGGCGCGCCTGGGCGCGTCTGTCCCGCGCGGCCGTCCGGGTCGACCTGCGCCCGCTGAGCAGCCGGGGCGAGTGGTCGGGCCGCCGGCCGTTCGGGGAGCCGCCCGGCGGCCGGGTCACCGGCCCGGTGCTGGCCCTGACCCGGGCCCGGCTGCGCCCCCGGCGGGCGGTCACCTTCTGGCGGGCGATCCCCCCGGTGGCCGCCGCGTTGCACGCCGCGCCCGGCCTGCTGGCCCGGTTCGGCGTCGGCGAGGCCCCGCTGGGCTGGCAGGGCACGGTGAGCGTGTGGCGTGACCCGGCGGACCTCGTGGCGTTCGCGTACCGTCACCCGGAGCACCGCGCCGCGATCATGCGGACCCCCACCGAGGGGTGGTACGCGGAGGAACTCTTCGCACGGTTCGAGGTGCGCGACGTGGTCGGTGACCGGGCGGTGCTGGGGTGGGTCGCGGACGGCGGCCCGGGAGCGGTGGAGGGTGCACGGTCATGAGGTTGGTGCGGTGGACGCCGGACGATCTCGTCCGACGACTGGACGACGTGGTGGCCGTCTACGGCGAGGCGATGGGGTACCGCACCGACCTGCTGGAGGCGCGGCGCGGCTACATCGCCACCCACGTACGCCGGCCCGGCTTCCGCGCCGTCGCCAGTCTGACCAGCGAGGGTCACCTGGCCGGCTTCGGCTACGGCTACCTCGGCGCCCCCGGGCAGTGGTGGCACGACCAGGTGTGGCGGGCGCTGCACACCCCGGCCCGGCAGCGCTGGCTGACCGACTGCTTCGAGGTGGTGGAGCTGCACGTCCGGCCGCCCGCGCAGGGGCACGGTCTGGGTGCGGGGCAGCTACGGGCCCTGCTCACCCTGGCGGAGGGGACGACCACCCTGCTCTCCACGCCGGAGGCCGACGAGCAGCGGTCCCGGGCCTGGCGGCTGTACCGCCGGTTCGGCTTCGTCGACGTCCTGCGCCACTTCCACTTCCCCGGCGACGAGCGCCCGTTCGGCGTGCTCGGCCGGGACCTGCCGCTGGAGCCGCCGGCGCCCGCCCCGCCCGGCCGGGCCGGTCGGGCCGCACCGTGACCCGGCGGCTGTCCTGGGCGCTGCTGGCCGTGCTGGTGCTGGCGCAGATCTGCTACCCGCTGACCACCGGGGAGACCCGGGCCCGGCTGACCGTCGCCACCGTCGTGCTCGGCTACCTGCTCTCGGTCGGCCACGCGCTGCTCAGCCGGGGCCCCCGTACGGCGGCGGCGCTGGTCGTGGTGGCCACCGTCGGCGGATTCGCCATCGAGGCGCTCGGCGTGGCCACCGGCTTCCCGTTCGGCAGCTACGACTACTCCGGCGAGCTGGGGCCGAAGCTGGCCGGCGTGCCGCTGATCATCCCGCTGGCCTGGACGTGGATGGCCTGGCCGGCCTGGCTGGCCGCCACCCGGCTGACCGGCGGCGACGCCGGAGACCTGCCAGGGCACCGGGGTGACGCCGGGGGCCGACCAAGACGCCGGGGCGACCGCTTCCCCGTCCGGCGGATCGCGCTGGCCGCCGTCGGGCTGGCCGCCTGGGACCTCTTCCTCGACCCGCAGATGGTGGCCGAGGGGTACTGGGTCTGGCGGGACGCCACCCCCGCGCTGCCCGGCCTGCCCGGCATCCCGGTGAGCAACCACCTGGGCTGGCTGCTCTTCGCCGTGCTGATGATGGGCGCGCTGCGCCCGCTGGCCGGGCCCGCCGTCGCCGGCACCGACGGGCGGGACCACCCGATGTTCGCGCTCTGGCTGTGGACGTACTTCTCCAGCGTGCTGGCCCACGCGGTCTTCCTCGACCTGCCCGCCTCGGCGCTGTGGGGGGCGGCCGGCATGTCGGTGGCCGCCGTGCCGCTGGCGGTGACGCTGGTCCGCTCCCGCCGCGACGACCGGATTCAGCCCTGTCAGCCGCAGCGTTCCGGCGTCGACGCGACGGCATGACCGCCGTCCTCGCGCTGCTGCTCGGCGTCGCCGCGTTGACCGCGCACACCCTGGTCAACGCCGGCCGCTGGCTGCGCCGCCCGCCCGACCGGCCGGCGCCGGTCACCGAGCCCGTGGCGGTGCTGCTGCCGCTGCGCGACGAGGCCGGGCGGGTCGCCCCCTGCCTGCGCGCGCTACTCGCCCAGCGGGGCGTGCCGGCGCTGCGCGTCGTGGTGCTCGACGACGGGTCGACCGACGGCACGGCGGAGGTGGTCCGCGCGGTGGCCGGTGACGATCCCCGGGTCACCCTGCTCGACGGGGTCGCACCGCCGCCGGGCTGGCTGGGCAAGCCGCACGCCTGCTGGCAGCTGGCCGCCCGCGCCGACCCCGCGGCGACCGTCCTGGTCTTCGTCGACGCCGACGTGGTGCTCGCCCCGGACGCGGTCGCGGCGGCGGTCACCGAGCTGCGCGCCGCGCGGGTGACGCTGCTGTCTCCGTACCCCCGGATCCTGGTGGCGACGGCGGCCGACCGGCTGGTCCAGCCGCTGCTGCAGTGGCTGTGGCTGACCTTCCTGCCGCTGCGGGCGATGGAGCGCTCGCCGCGGCCGTCGCTGGCCGCCGCGGGCGGGCAGTTCCTGGTGGTGGACCGGGCGGGCTACGACGCGGCCGGAGGGCACGCCGCAGTCGCGGACAGGATCCTGGAGGACATCGAGCTGGCCCGCGCGGTCAAGCGGGCCGGCGGCCGGATCGCCCTCGCCGACGGCTCCCGGCTGGCCGCCTGCCGCATGTACGAGGACTGGCCGCAGCTGCGCGACGGCTACACGAAGTCGCTCTGGGCGACCTTCGGCCATCCGGGGGCCGCCGCCGCGGTGGTGGTCCTGCTGCTCCTGCTCTACACCGCTCCCCCGCTGCTGGCGGCGGGCGCCCTGGCCGCCGGCACGCCGGCGGTGGCCGCCGCGGCGCTGGGCGCCTACCTGCTCGGGGTGGCCGGGCGGGTGGTCAGCGCCCGGGCGACCGGCGGGCGGTGGTGGCCCGACGCGCTGGCACACCCCGTGTCGGTCGTGGTCCTCGGCTGGCTGACCCTGCGGTCGTACCATCTGCGGAAGCGGCGACGCCTGTCCTGGCGCGGCCGCCCCGTCACCTAGGGAGGCGCGGCATGGCGCGGATCGTGGTCGTCGGCGCCGGGGTGGGCGGGCTGGCCACCGCCGCCCGGCTGGCCGCCACCGGGCACCAGGTCACCGTGCTCGAACGCGCGGACACGGTGGGCGGCAAGCTCGGCCGGTACGTCCACGACACCCCGGCCGGCCCGTTCCACTTCGACACCGGGCCGAGCCTGCTCACCCTGCCCGACGTCTTCCACGACCTGTTCGAGGCGACCGGCGCGAAGCTCGACGAGTACCTGGACCTGGTGCCGGTGGACCCGATCGTGCGGCACGTCTTCCCCGGCGGCGGCCCGGCCCTCGACTCGTGCGCCGACCCGGCCGAGTTCGCCGCCCGGATCGGCGCGGCCTTCGGCGACCGGGCCGCGGCGGACTGGCAGCGGCTGTGGCGCCGGGCCGCGCGGGTCTGGCAGGCGTCGCACCAGGACATCCTGCGCCGCCCGATCGGCTCCCCGCTGGACCTGGCCGCGCTGGCCTGGCGGCTGGGCGACCTGGCCGCCATCGGCCCCGGCCGGACGCTGCGCGGGCTGGGCCGGCGGCACCTGTCCGACCCCCGGCTGCGGATGCTGCTCGACCGGTACGCCACCTACACCGGCGCCGACCCGCGCCGCGCGCCGGCCGCGCTGGTCGCCGTGCCGTACGCCGAACTGGCCTTCGGCGGCTGGTACCTGCGTGGCGGGCTGGGCACGCTCGCCGACGCGCTGCTGACCCGCTGCCTGGACCTCGGCGTGGTCGTGCAGACCGGCGCCACGGTCACCCGGATCGACGCGGCGGGCGGCCGGGTGCACGGCGTACGCCTGCGCGGCGTCACCGCGCCGGTCCCCGCCGACGTGGTGGTGGCCAACGTCGACGCGCTGACCCTCTACCGGGACCTGCTGCCCAGCCCGCGCCGGCTGGCCGGGCTGACCGACCGCAGCCTGGCCGGTTTCGTGCTGCTGCTCGGCGTCGCCGGGGGCTCGGGTCTGGCCCACCACAACGTGTTCTTCCCCCGCGACTACGACGCCGAGTTCGACGCGGTCTTCGGCCATCCGGGGCGCGGCGTGCGCGCCCGACCGGCGGCGGACCCCACCGTCTTCGTCACCGTGGCCGACGACCCGATGGTCCGGCCGGCCGGCCACGAGGCGTGGTTCGTGCTGGTCAACGCGCCCCGGCACGGCACCGCCGCCGGCGCGGTCGACTGGCGCCGGTCCGGCCTCGCCGAGGCGTACGCCGACCGGGTCCTCGACGTGCTGGCCGAGCGCGGCGTCGACGTGCGGGACCGGCTGGTGTTCCGGGAGGTCCGCACCCCGGCCGACCTGGCCGACGCGACGGGCGCCCCGGGCGGGTCGATCTACGGCACCGCCGGCGGCCTGCTCCGCCCGGCCAACCGGGGCCCGGCGCACGGGCTGTGGCTGGTCGGCGGCTCCAGCCACCCCGGGGGCGGCCTGCCGATGGTGACGCTCTCCGCCCAGATCGTCGCCGACGAGATCGGCCCCGCCTGGTAACCGGCCGCTGGTGTAAGGAAGGGCACCTTGTTAACGCCTGAGGTAGAGGAAGGGGCCCTTCCTAACGCTCCGGGTGGCCGGTCCAGTCCTGTACACGGGTTGGCGCACGGTCAGCCGGCGTCGATCAGGGCGCGGCGGACGGCGGAGAGGAGCTGGCCCAGCCCGAAGCCGGCCAGCAACACCCAGACGGCGGTCGCCATGGTGATGGTGCCGGCCGCCAGGTCCGGCTCGATCAGCCCGGTCAGCCCGGCCAGCAGCAGCCCGACCAGGGCGACCGAGACCCGGGTGGGGCGCTCCCCCACGGTCACCGCGCCGATCTCCCGCATGCCGGCGGAGACCGCGCGGGCGCGCACGTACTCGTGCAGCCAGGAGAGCGCGCCAGCGGTCGCGACGAGCGCCCCGGGCGCCCCGATCAGCCAGAACGCGGCCAGCCAGGCGACCTCGCCGAGCCGGTCGGCCAGCGAGTCGTAGACGTAGCCGAGCCGGGTGGTGCGGTTCGTGGCCACCGCCACCGCGCCGTCGACGCTGTCCGCCACCGCGGCGAGCAGCACGAACAGCGCCCCGAGGAAGGGGCCGTCCTGCGGCCGTACGGCGAACAGCGGCACGCAGGCGCAGAGCAGCACGCCGACCACGGTGACCGGCGTCGGGCCGACCCGCAGCCGGCCCAGCACGAACCCGACGTGGTAGGCGAACCGCAGCCAGGCGCGGACGACCGGGGCCGCCGCCCGCGGGTCGAAGCCCCCGTGCAGCCGGGCCCAGGCCGTGGCGTACTCGTCCCAGTTCAGCTGTGTGCCCACCACCGATCAACCGTCGCAGCGGCGCTCAGGTGTCGCGGCATGTGCGGTCACACCCGCGCGCCGACCTGGAGGTTGTGCCAGACCTCGCGGGTCGCCGTGGAGCGGTTGAGGGTGATGAAGTGGATCCCCGGCACGCCCTCGTCGAGCAGCCGCCGGCACATCTCGCTGGCCTGCTCGATGCCGAGCCGGCGCACCGCCTCCGGGTCGTCGGCGATCGCCGAGAACCGCTCGGCCAGGGCCGGTGGGAAGGGCGCCCCGGAGAGCTGCACGGAACGCTCGATCGTGCCGATCTGGGTCACCGGCATCACGCCGGCCAGGATCGGGGTGTCGCAGCCGGCCGCAGCGACCCGGTCGCGCAGCCGCAGGTAGTCGTCGGCGTCGAAGAACATCTGGGTGATCGCGAACTCGGCGCCGGCCCGGCACTTGCGGACGAAGTGCTCCGTGTCGCTGGCCACGTCGGGCGAGCGCGGGTGCTTGTACGGGAACGCCGCCACCCCCACGCTGAAGTCGCCGGCGTCGCGCACCAGGCGGACCAGGTCCTCGGCGTAGAGCACGCCCTCGGGGTGGCGGACCCACTCGCCGCCCGGGTTGCCCGGCGGGTCGCCCCGCACGGCGAGCACGTTGCGCACCCCGACCCCGGCGAGCCGGCCGATGACGTGGCGTAGCTCGGCGACGGAGTGGTCGACCGCGGTCAGGTGGGCCATCGGCAGCAGGGTGGTCTCGGTGGCGATCCGCTCGGTGACCGCGACCGTGGTGTCGCGGGTCGACCCGCCCGCGCCGTAGGTGATCGAGACGAACGAGGGACGCAGCGACTCCAGCTCGCGGATCGCCTGCCACAGCAGCCGCTCGCCCTGCTCGGTCTTGGGCGGGAAGAACTCGAACGAGAAGGTCGGCTGGTGGTCACGGATCAGCTCCCCGATCGCCGGCTGCGGATTGGGGAGGACCGAAGGAAGACCGAGCGCCACCCCACGACTCTAGCGGGCGGGGCACGCCGCGCCGGAGACCTTCCCACAGCGGGGGATGCCGGCGGCGCGCGGGTCGACGCGCCCCCACCGCACCGGGACCGAGCGGCCGGCGCCGGTCGACGCCCCGCCCTGCGGCTCGGGGGCCGAACGGTCCGCGCGGGGGCGGTGCCCGAGCCGCAGGGCGCCGACTACGTCCCGGACCCGCCTGCCGGGAGACAGGTCGCCGGCGCGGGGCGGACCCGGGTCCGCCCGGCCGGGGCCGGAAAGCGTCGTACCCCCGGAGTAGTCATGGTGCAGCGCGGGGCGGGCCGGCCGGAGGTCGACCTGTCGGGGGCACGCGCGGGGGTCAGCCTTCCACCGGTGACGCACGGGTCCCGTCCGGGGCCTGCGCCGCCGCCCGCGCCGACGCCCCGCCCGGAGGACCGATGACGCCGTCCCCACCCACTCCGCAGCTGCTCGGGCCGCTGCTCGCCCAGCTCCGGCTGGCCCGGGGCTGGAGCCAGTTGCGGCTCGCGGTCGAGCTCTGCGCCGCCTCCGGGGTGCCGACGCTCAGCCGGCACGAGGTCTCCCGGTGGGAACGGCAGCTGCGCGTCCCCGGCGAGTTCTGGCTCGGCTGGCTCGCCGTCGTCCTCGCGGTGCCGCTCGGCCTGCTGGCCGACGCCGCGGCCCGCACCCGGCGCCTCGGTCCGCCGCCGTCCTTCGGCGGGTCCCGGTCCCGGGCGGCGCTGCTCGCCCTGGCCCAGCGCTGGCTGGTCGACCCGCGCGCCGCGCTGCTGCCCGGCGCGCCCGCCCGACCGACCGACGACCCGGGCGACGCCGAGACCTGCCCGGCCGACTCCGGGCAGCCGACCGACGACCGGGACCCCCCGGTCGGGTCCGGCGCACCGCCTCGGGTCCCGGCCCGGCCGGCGGCTCCGGTGGTGGCCGACCGTCCCTGGCCCCACCCGGCCCGACCGCCTGCCCGGCCGGTGCGGCTGGCGGAGCTGCGCCGGCTCGACGACCTCGCCGGCGGGGCCGACCTGGCCGGGCTCGGGGCGTACCGGCTGGGGCGGGCGGTGCGGGCGCTGGCGGGGTGCGGGCCGGCCGCGCGCCGCCGGCTGCTGCCCGAGCTGGCCGAGTCGGCCCAGCTCGCCGGCTGGCTCGCCGCCGATGCCGGGGACGCGGCCGGCGCGCTGGACGCCTACCGGTTGGCGTTGCGCGCCGCCGCGACCGCCGGTGACCCGGCGCTCGCCGGGCACGTGCTCGGCTCGGCCAGCCACCTGCTCGCCGGCGTGGGCGACCCGGAGGGCGCACTGGTGCTGGCCCGCACGGCGTACGCCGGGGCGCGGCCGTGGGCCACCCCCGGCCTGCGTGCCCTGCTGCTGCACCGGGTGGCGCTGGCCGCGGCGACCGGGGGTCGGGCCGGGGCGGCGCGGCAGGCGCTCGAGGCGGCCCGCCGCGTGACCGGCGCGCCGGAGCCGGGTCGGGAGCCGCCGTGGCTCTACTGGCTCGACGGCCTGGAGCTGGCGGCGATGGCCGGGCGCACTCTGGTCGCGCTGGGCCGGCCGCGCCCGGCCGAGGCGCCGCTGCACGCCGTCCGGCAGCCCGGTCGCCCGCGCACCTCGGCGATCTACGGCGGCTGGCTGGCCCGCGGCTATCTCCAGCTCGGCGAGGTGGAACGGGCCTGCGCCGTGGCCGGCGAGGCGCTGCTCGACGCGGTCCGCGCCGGGTCGCCCCGGGCGCTGGGCAACCTGGCCGAGGTGCGGCGGCGGCTGGCCGGGCACGGCGACGAGCCGGCCGTCCGGCGCTACCGGGCGCTGGTCGCGACGGCCGGCCCGTACCTGCCCCGCCCTGGGTCGCCGCCCGGACCGGGCGGCCGGCGGGGTCCGGCGACGCGCTCGGCGCGCCGGGCCCCCGGCGGTGCGGCGGGGTAGAGCCCGACCGGCTAGCGTCGTGGGGTGACCCACGCTGCTCCCGTTTCCCCGGTCGACCGTGCCGGGCTGCGTCAACGGATCGACAAGGCCCTGGCCGAGTTCCTGGCCGGCCAGCGCACCTGGATGACCGGCGTCGACGACGCCCTGATGCCGCTCGCCGAGGCGATCGAGGCGTTCGTGCTGGGCGGCGGCAAGCGGCTGCGGCCGGCGTTCGCCTACTGGGGCTACCGGGGCGCCGGCGGGGTGGACTCCGACCAGGTCGTCACCGCTCTCGCGGCGCTGGAGTTCGTGCAGGCCAGCGCGCTGATTCACGACGACCTGATGGACCGCTCCGACACCCGGCGCGGGGAGCCGGCGGTGCACCGCCGGTTCGCGGCCCGGCACCAGGCGGCCGGCTGGGGCGGCGACGCGAACGGCTTCGGCGACGCCGCGGCCATCCTGCTGGGCGATCTCTGCCTGGTCTGGTCGGACGAGCTGCTGCACTCCTCCGGGCTGGACCCGCGCACGGTCGCCCGCGCACGGCCCGTCTTCGACGAGATGCGCACGGAGGTCACCGTCGGCCAGTACCTCGACGTGCTGACCCAGGCCACGGGCGACACCTCGCTGGAGCGGGCCGGCAAGGTCGCCCGCTACAAGTCGGCGAAGTACACGGTCGAGCGGCCGGTGCTGCTCGGCGCCGCGCTGGCCGACGCGCCGGCCCAGGTCCTGGCGGCGTACTCCGGGTACGGGCTGCCGTTGGGCGAGGCGTTCCAGCTCCGCGACGACGTGCTGGGGGTGTTCGGCGACCCGGCCCAGACCGGCAAACCCGCCGGCGACGACCTGCGCGAGGGCAAGCGGACCTATCTGGTGGCGGCGGCCCTGGAGGCGACGGACGAGGCGGGGCGCGAGCTGCTGCTCGGCGGGCTCGGCGATCCCGGGCTGGACGAGACCGGGGTCGCCCGGCTGCGAGAGATGATCAGCGACAGCGGCGCGCTGGCGCGTACCGAGCAGCGGATCGCCGCGCTGACCGACACCGCGCTGGCCGCGCTGGCCACGGTCGACCTGGAGACCGAGGCCCGGCAGTCCCTGGTCGACCTGGCTATCGCCGCCACCCGCCGCACAGACTGACCACGCCCCACCCACCCACGCCACCCACCCCGCCCCCGGCCCACCCCGCGCCGCGATCTTGCACGTTCGGTCCGCGCTTTATCCCGTGTGCCCAGAAATGCCGGGGCACAAAGTGCAAGATCGCGGGGATGAAGGGCGGGGAGGGGGGCGGGAGGGGCGGGGAGGGCGGGAAGAGGGAGGGGTTAGAAGCCGAGGGCTTGGGCGCGGCGCTTGATCTCGCGGGCCTGGTCGCCGGCGAGCGCCTTCGCCGGGTTGGCGCCGGGGAGGGTCTCGTCCGGCTCGTAGAGCCAGCGCAGCGCGGCCTCGTCGTCGTAGCCGGCGTCGGCCAACAGGTTGAGCACGCCGGGCAGGTGCTTGAGCACGGTCTTGTTGGCCACCAGGTCGGTCGGGATCCGGCGGACGCCGTCGCGGCGCACTGCGATCAGCTCACGGTCCCGGATCATCTGGTGGACCTTGCTGATCGACACGTCGAGGCGCTCGGCCACGTCCGGCAGGGTCAGCCAGTCGGCGGCGTCGGCGGGGCCGGCGGTCTCGGGGGCGGGCACGGCCCGGTCGGCGGGTACGGAGTCGGTCACCCGACCACCCTGCCATGCCCCGGCTGGCCGGGACCAACGGCACCCCGATGAGGCGGCTGAGCAGGTCGGACGGGCGGCGCGAGCGCGACGGGAAGGCTTCCGTCGTGGCCCGGCTGTACCATCCTGTTCAACCTTCACCCTCCGGGCACATAGACTCCCTGCCGATGGACACACAGGTCGCCGACACGTTGCTGGGCTCGCTGATCGACGGGCGCTACCGCATCCGCGGTCGCGTGGCTCGTGGCGGCATGGCGACCGTGTACACCGCCACCGACGAGCGCCTCGAGCGCACCGTGGCGGTCAAGATCATTCATCCGTCCCAGGCGCCCGATACCCAGGCCCGGGCGGCGGGCTTCGTGGAGCGGTTCACCGACGAGGCGAAGACGATCGCCCGGCTGACCCACCCGAACGTGGTCGCGGTCTACGACCAGGGCACCCACGCCGGCCTGCCCTACCTGGTGATGGAGTACGTCCGCGGCCGTACCCTGCGCGACGTGCTCGCCGAGCGGCGCCGGCTCGACGCCGACGAGGCGCTTGCCATCGCCGAGCAGATGCTCGCCGCGATCGCCGCCGCGCACCGGGCCGGGCTGGTGCACCGCGACGTGAAGCCGGAGAACGTGCTGGTCGCCGAGGCACCCACCGGCAGCACGGGCAACCTCGTCGACAGCGTGGTCAAGGTCGCCGACTTCGGGCTGGCCCGGGCCGTCGAGGCGAGCGCCGACGACGAGAACGGCAACCAACTGATGGCCACGGTCGCGTACGTCGCCCCGGAGCTGGTCACCGAGGGGCACGCCGACCCCCGCACCGACGTCTACTCCGCCGGCATCGTGCTGTTCGAGATGCTCACCGGCCGGGTGCCGTACGACGGGGACCGGCCGGTCGACGTCGCCTGGCAGCACGTCGACCGGGACGTCCCGGCGCCGTCGACGCTGGTGCCCGGCCTGCCCAAGGTGCTGGACGACCTGGTCGCCCGGGCCACCCGACGTGATCCGGGCGCCCGGCCGACCGACGCGGGCGCGCTGCTGGCCGAGGTGCAGGTGGCCCGGGACGACCTGGGCAACGCGAACACGCGTACCGCCGTGTTGCGCCGGGTGACCGACGAGCCGGCGGTGGCCCAGCCGACGATGGTGGTCGCGGCGGTCCAGCCGGCCGAGCGGCCGGCCTGGGCCCGGCTGCCCGAGGGCGGCGCTCCGCGGGCGGGCCGTCGCCGGGCCGCGGCCGAGGAGGGCGAGAGCACGTGGTCGCGGCTGTCCGCGCTGCGCGCCCGGATGATGGGCGACCCGCGGGGCCGGATGGCGGTCATCGCCGCCGTGGTGGTGCTGGGCCTGGTGGCCGCCGGGGGCGGCTGGTGGTTCGGAGTCGGCCGCTACACGGTGGCGCCGCAGCTGGTGACCCTGAGCAAGGCCGACGCGGAGGCGCAGGCCGCCCGCGCCGGCTTCACCCTCGCCTACGCCGAGCCGCGCTACGACGAGAAGGTCCCGAAGGACGCGGTCCTGGCGCAGGATCCGGTCTCCGCCGCCCGCATCGTCAAGGGCGGCACGATCACGCTGACCCTCTCGCTGGGGCCGGAGCGTTTCCCGGTGCCCGACGTGGTCGGCAAGGAGTTCGAGCTGGCCGAGGCGGACCTGCTCGACGCGAAGCTGGTGGTGGCGAAGGGCACCGCCCGCTACGACGACAACCTGCCCGCGGGCGTCGTGGTGGACACCAACCCGAAGGTGGGCACCGAGGTCAAGCCGGGCGACAAGGTCACCGTGATCCTGAGCAAGGGCAAGGCCCCGATCTCGGTGCCGAACCTCGTCGGCAAGAGCCTCGCCGAGGCCCGGACGATCCTCGCCCAGCTGGGCCTGGTGCTGGTGGAGCCGCCCACCTACAAGGACTCCGACAAGCCCAGGGACGAGGTCCTCGGGCAGAGCCCGGCGGACGGCACCGGGGTGGAGCGGGGCGCCAAGGTCAAGCTGGAGATCAGCAAGGGCCCGCCGCTGGTCCCCGTGCCCCGGGTCATCGACCTGCCGTGCCAGCAGGCCAAGCAGGTGCTGGAGAGCCAGCAGTTCCCGGTGGTGATCCAGTTCAACCCGAACGGCATCACCCGCTTCCAGAACCCGCCGGAGAACACGCAGGTGCCGCCGGGCACCCAGGTCACCATCGGGTGCCTGTGACGATGCCGGAACACCACGAGATGACGACGCAGGACGCGACGACGGCGCAGGACGGGACGACGGCGCAGGACGGGGCGGCGCAGCACCGGCCGGTCGGCTCGCACACGCCCACCTCCGGCGGCCTGGCGAAGGCGGCCCTGCCGTACGCCGACGCGGCCGGCTCGCAGGTCGTGCAGGTCTACGTCTCCAACTCGCGGGGCTGGGCGCTGCCGGCCGGCGACCCGGCCCAGGACGCGCTGTTCCGCGACGGCTGCGGCGAGCGGGGCCTGCCGGTCTTCATCCACGCGTCGCTGCTGGTCAACCTCGGCTCCCCCACGGCCAACACGGTCGAGCGCTCGGCGGAGACGCTGGCCCACGCGCTGCGCCGGGGCCGGGCGATCGGCGCCGAGGGCGTGGTCTTCCACGCCGGCAGCGCGGTCGACGAGAGTCACGCCGACGCGGCGATGCGGCAGGTCCGCGAGACGCTGCTGCCGCTGCTCGACGAGGCGGAGGCGGCGGGCGGCCCGCGGCTGCTGGTCGAGCCGAGCGCGGGCGGCGGCCGGTCGCTGGCCTCCCGGGTGGAACAGCTCGGGCCCTACCTCGACGCGGTGGACAGGCATCCCTGGCTCGGGGTCTGCTTCGACACCTGCCACGCCTGGGCCGCGGGGCACGACCTGGCCGCCGAGGGCGGCATGACCGCGACGCTGGACACGTTGGTGGCGACGGTCGGGGCCGGGCGGCTGCGGCTGGTGCACGCGAACGACTCGAAGGACCTGTGCGGCTCGACCCGGGACCGGCACGAGAACATCGGCAAGGGCACCATCGGCGAGCCGGCGTTCGCCGAACTGATGGCGCACCCGGCCACCGCCGGCGTCCCGGTCGTGGTGGAGACCCCGACGGAGAAGCACGTCGGCCACGCCGCCGACATCGCCACCCTCAAACGCCTGCACCCCTGAGACGTCGCCCGTCCGCCCGGGTCCGACGGGCCGGAGCTGGGCGGAGTTCGGCCTGCGGCGGCCCGGGGCGCCGCGATCCCCCAGGCGCCCGGGCATCCCGGACGCGCCGTGGCCTGCGTGACGGCTCGGCCCCGCGTGCCCGCGCCGGGCGTCAGCCCCGCAGGATCCGGGTGACGACCTCGACGGCCCGGTCGATGCCGGCGTCGTCGACGTCCATGTGGGTGACCAGGCGGGCAACGCGGGGGCCGAGCACCGACACCAGGACGCCCTCGGCGCGGGCGGCGGCGGCCAGGGCGGGCGCGTCCAGCGACGCCTTCGTCAGGTCCAGCGGCACCAGGTTGGTCCGGACCGTGCCGGCCAGCACCCCGAACGGGGCGATCGCCTCGGCGAGCCGGGCCGCCTTCGCGTGGTCGGCGGCGAGCCGGTCGACGTGGTGGGCCAGCGCGTACCGGCCGGCGGCGGCGAGGATGCCGGCCTGCCGCATGCCACCGCCCATCCGCTTACGGATGAACCGGGCCCGCTCGATCTGCTCGGCGCTGCCGACGACCAGCGAGCCGACCGGCGCGCCGAGCCCCTTGGAGAGGCAGACCGACAGGGTGTCGAAGAGGGCGCCGTACTCGGCCAGCGACACGCCGTCGGCGACGTGCGCGTGCCAGATCCGGGCGCCGTCGCAGTGCAGCGCCACCTGCGCGTCGTCGGCGACCCGGCGCAGCTCGCGCAGGGTGGCCAGCGGGATCACCCCGCCGCCGCCCCGGTTGTGGGTCTGCTCCACCGCGATCGCGCGGGTGGGCACCGCCCAGTAGCCGTCCGGGCGGATCATGGCGGCGACCGTGTCCGGGTCGATGTCCGCGCCGACCGCCGGCCACGTCCGCGAGGAGATTCCGCCGTACGCGGCGGCGGTCCCGACCTCGTACGTCACCACGTGGGCGTCGGCGTCGCAGAGCAGTTCGTTGCCGGGCGGCACCAACAGTTGCAGGGCGATCTGGTTGGCCATCGACCCGGTCGGGGCGAACAGCGCCGCCTCGTGCCCGAAGAGCGCGGCGACCTCGGCCTCCAGCGCGTTGACCGCCGGGTCCTCGCCGTAGACGTCGTCGCCGACCTCGGCGGTGGCCATCGCCTCCCGCATCCCCGGCGTGGGCCGGGTCACGGTGTCCGAACGCAGGTCGACGATCTCGTCAGCCACGCAGCATCTCCGCCACCAGGAAGGCCAGCTCCAGCGACTGCTGGGTGTTCAGTCGCGGGTCGCAGGCGGTCTCGTACCGGTCGGGCAGGTCGAGGTCCTCGATGCCCTGGGCGCCGCCGAGGCACTCGGTGACGTCCTCACCGGTCAGCTCGACGTGCAGGCCGCCGGGGTGGGTCTCCAGGCCCCGGTGCACCTCGAAGTAGCCGAGCACCTCGTCGACGATGCGGTCGAAGTGCCGCGTCTTGTAGCCGTTGGACGACTCGTGCGTGTTGCCGTGCATCGGGTCGCACTGCCAGACCACCTTGGCGCCGGCGGCGGTCACCTTGGCGACGATCGGCGGCAGCGCGTCGCGGACCTTGTGGTTGCCCATCCGGCTGATCAGGGTGAGCCGGCCGGGGATGTTGTCCGGGTTGAGCTTCTCGCAGAGCTCGATCGCCTCGTCGGGGGTGGTGGTGGGGCCGAGCTTGACCCCGATCGGGTTGGCGATGCGGGAGATGAAGTCGATGTGCGCGCCGTCGATCTGCCGGGTGCGCTCGCCGATCCACAGGAAGTGCCCCGACAGGCCGTACGCCCGGCGGTCGGAGACCCGGGTGAGCGCCCGGTCGTACTCCAGGGCGAGGGCCTCGTGGGAGCAGTAGAGGGTGACGGTGCGCAGGGCCTCGTCGTCGGTCATCCCGCAGGCGCGGATGAACGCCAGCGCCCGGTCGATCTCCCGGGCGATCGCCTCGTAGCGCTCGCCGGCCGGCGAGTTCTTCACGAAGCCCTTGTTCCAGTCGTGCACCGCGTGCAGGTCGGCCAGCCCGCCGGCCAGGTAGGCGCGGAGCATGTTCATCGCGGCGGCCGAGTTCGCGTACGCCCGGATCATGCGCTGCGGGTCGGCGGCCCGCGCCTCCGGCGTGGCCTCCAGCGAGTTGATCATGTCGCCGCGGTAGGCCGGCAGCCCGCGCGCGTCGGTCGGCAGCGACCGGGGCTTGGTGTACTGCCCGGCGACCCGGGCGACCTTGACCACGGGCAGCGAGGCGCCGTAGGTGAGGACGATCGCCATCTGGAGCAGGGTGCGGGCGTTGGCCAGCAGGTGGCTCTCGGTGTTGTCGGCGAAGGTCTCCGCGCAGTCACCGCCCTGGAGCAGGAACGCCTTGCCCTCGCAGACCAGCGCGAGCCGCTGGCGGAGCTGGTCGACCTCGTAGGGCGCCACCACCGAGGGCACGGTGTCGAGCACCTTGCAGACCTCGGCGACCCCGGCCGGGTCCGGCCACGGCGGGGTCTGGACGCGGGGCAGCTCCCGCCAGCGGTCCAGGCCGAGGGCCGCGTCCTCGGCGGAGTCGATGGTCGGGCGGCTGGTCTGCAGCCCCGGGCTGCCCACCGCGGGATGGCTCAGCTGATGCCACTCATGGCGCATGACAGAAAGCGTACGGCGACCGCCCGGGCGACCGCCCGGCGGAGGGCAGGGTTCCGGCAGGTGAGAGATGACTCACCGGAGCGCAGGTCAGGGCGTCGCGGCCGGGGCCGGGGAGTGGCCGCCCGGCGCCTCGGCGGCGATGCACCAGTCGGCGCCGTCGCGGGTGACCGTGAACAGCAGCGGCCGGGCGACCGTGCGGGAGCCGGCCTTGACCGAGACCGTGGTGCTGACCTCCTGGCCCTGGGGGCCCGGGCGGATGTCGGTGATCTCGGCCTGGGGGACGGTGAAGTGGTCGGCGAAGTCGCCGTTCGGGCCGGTCGCGGCGGCGTCGAAGCCCTCCTGGAGGACGGCGCAGAGCTGGCTGCGGCCGGCCGCGACGTCCTTGGCGGTCATCGCGTCGAGGTACGCCTGCACCCGCTCCCGCGACTTGGCGGCGGCCTCCTCGGCCGGGGCCCGCCCGGGCTTGGTCGCCGGGTCCTCCTCCTTGCCGATGCCGCAGCCGAGCAGGGCGAAGGGCAGGGTTCCGAGCAGCACGGCGCCCGCCGCCAGCCTCCCGTGCGTCGCGCGCATCGCCACCTCCGTCGCCGTGGACATCGAGCCCGTTGAGCGGCGAGTCTGTCACATCGACCGACGTGCCTGGCGGTCCGCCGCGCCCGAACCGGTCCGGGGCCGCCGCTCCCCGCCGGGCGGCGGGGCCGGTCGCCGGCGCCCGAGGGCGCGGGGCGGGTGCCAGGGGGCACGGCCGGGCGGGGAGGGACCGGTACGTCGTCCCTCCCCGCCGTGTGGGTGGTGCGTCGGCCTGCGGCCTAGCCGAGACCGCCCTTGATGGCGCCGATCAGCTCGCCGTTGCCGGTGTCACCGGAGAGCTCCCAGAAGAACGCGCCACCGAGGCCCTGGTTCTTCGCGTACGTCATCTTGCCGTTGATGGTCGACGGGGTGTCGTAGCTCCACCAGTTGCTGCCGCACTTGGCGTACGCGGTGCCGCCGACGGTGCCCGTCGCCGGGCAGCTGTTCTTGAGCACCTTGTAGTCCTCGATGCCCTGCTCGTAGGTGCCCGGGGCGGGTCCGGTGGCGCTGCCGCCCGGAGCCGCCTGGGTCACCCCGGTCCAGCCCCGGCCGTAGAAGCCGATGCCGAGCAGCAGCTTGTTGGACGGGATGCCCTTGCTCTTGAGCTTCTGGACGGCCGCGTCGGACCAGAAGCCCTGCTGCGGGATGCCGGGGTAGGAGTAGAGCGGGGAGTGCGGGGCCGTGGGACCCTGGGCCGCCCACGCGCCGAAGAAGTCGTACGTCATCGGCATGATCCAGTTCAGGTGCGGTGCGGCGCCGGCGTAGTCGGTGGCGTCGATCTTGCCGCCGTCGCTGCCGTCCGCCGTGATCGCGGCGGTGACCAGCGCCGACGAGCCGAACTTGGTACGCAGCGCGCCGACCACGTTCTTGAAGGCGTTCGGGCCGCTGGCGTCGCAGGTGAGGCCGCAGGCGTTCGGGTACTCCCAGTCGACGTCGATGCCGTCGAAGACGTCCGCCCAGCGCGGGTCCTCGACCAGGTTGTGGCAGGACTCCGCGAAGGCGGCCGGGTTCTGCGCCGCCTGGGTGAAGCCGCCGGACCAGGTCCAGCCGCCGAAGGACCAGATCACCTTGAGGTTCGGGTACATCTTCTTGAGCTTGCGCAGCTGGTTGAAGCTGCCACGCAGCGGCTGGTCCCAGGTGTCGGCGACGCCGTCGACGCTGTCCGCCGCGGTGTACGCCTTCTCGTAGTCGGCGTAGCTGTCGCCGATCGTGCAGCGGCCGCCGGTGGTGTTGCCGAAGGCGTACAGGATGTGGGTCAGCTTGGCGGCCGAGCCGCTGGTGTGGATGTTCTTGACGTGGTAGTTGCGGGCGTAGACGCCCCACTGCGCGAAGTAGCCGACGACCTTCTTGCCGCCCGGGTCCGGCGGCGGAGTGGTGGGCGGCGGGGTGGTCGGCGGCGGCGTGGTGGGCGGCGCCGTGGTCGGCGGGGTGGTGGTGGGCGGCGCGGTGGTGGGCGGGGTGCCGCCGTCGCACGCCACGCCGTTGATCGTGCAGTTCAGCGGCGCCCTGTACGCGCCGGTGCCGTTGTAGCCCCAGCTGAAGGTGGCGCCGGGCGCGAGCGGGCCGGCCCAGCTCTTCTTGACCGCGACGTAGTGGTCGCCGGTGCGCGTGACGTCCGCGTCCCAGGAGCTGCTGATGCTGGTGCCCGACGGCAGGTCGAACTCGATGCGCCAGGTGCTCACCGAGGAACTCGACCCGTTGGTGACGGTCACCCGTGTCTCGTGACCGGTCCCCCAGTCCTGCACCTTGGCGAAGGCGGCGGTCACGCTGCCGGCGCCGAACGCGCTGGCCATCGGGACCGTGGCGGCCGTCACCGCCATGACGGCGCCGACCCAGAGGGCCCGGCGGAGCGATCTCTTCATGTGGCGTCTCCCCAAACAGTTAGGAAACTTTCCAAAATGATGCTGCGACGCTACTCACGTCGTCATCACTTCGTCAAGATGTACATGTATCGATTTCCACTGGGAGCGCGGTCGCGCAGGTCGGTGCCACCCACCCCCGCTTCAGCGCCGACTTCCGCCCGGCCCCGCGGCGCGCGCCCGGATGGACAGGACGCTCGCCGCGGCCGCCCGGCGGCGGCGCGTAACCTCGGCCCATGACCGTCTTCGACACCCACATCGACGCCCTGACCGGCGGCCCGGCGGACCTCGCGCAGCACCGCGGACGCGCGCTGCTGGTGGTCAACGTCGCCTCCCGCTGCGGCCTCACCCCGCAGTACGCCGGCCTCCAGGCGCTGCACGACGAGTACGCCGACCGCGGCCTGGTGGTGCTCGGCGTGCCCTGCAACCAGTTCGCCGGCCAGGAGCCGGGCACGGCCGAGGAGATCAGCGACTTCTGCCAGGTCAACTACGGGGTGACCTTCCCGCTGACCGAGAAGGTCGACGTCAACGGCCCCGACCGCCACCCCCTCTACGCCGCGCTGGTGGGCACGGCCGACGCCGAGGGGCACACGGGCGACGTGCGGTGGAACTTCGAGAAGTTCCTGGTCGCGCCGGACGGCACGGTCGCGGCCCGGTTCGCGCCGACCGTCCAGCCCGACGCGGCCGAGCTGCGCGCCGCGATCGAGAAGGTGCTGCCCCCGGCGGCCTGACCACCACCCGGCGCCGGCTCGGGCTCCCCCGTGGACGGAACGTGCCGCTACGTGTCCGCCGGACCACGGTCGGCGGTACGTTGGGCGTACGGGCCACCCATCGCCGCCGCCGGCCGCGCCCCCTGCCGTCAGCGCGGCGACGGCGGGAATTGTCGACCGCACCGGTAGGGAATACGGCCGCAACGAACGGAGTTGGGGACCGGCATGACAACTGTGGGACTGATCGGCAGTGGACACATCGGCGGGACGGTGGCGCGGCTGGCGGTGGCCGCCGGCTACGACGTGGTGCTGAGCAACTCGCGCGGCCCGGAGACCCTCAAGGACCTCGTCGACGAGTTGGGTGCGCGCGCCCGGGCGGCCACCCCGGCGGAGGCGGCGGAGGCCGGCGACCTGGTGGTCGTCACCATCCCACTCAAGGCGTACCGGGACGTGCCGGTCGAGCCGCTGGTCGGCAAGGTCGTGCTGGACACCAACAACTACTACCCGGAGCGGGACGGCACCTTCCCCGAGCTCGACGCCGGCTCGGTCACCAGCAGCGAGCTGCTACAGCGGCACCTGCCACGGTCGCGGGTGGTCAAGGTCTTCAACAACATCTTCTTCAAGCACCTCCACGCGCTGGCCCGGCCCGCCGGCGCCGCCGACCGCAGCGCGTTGCCGGTCGGCGGCGACGACGCGGGCGCGAAGGCCGACGCCACGGCCTTCCTCGACCGGATCGGCTACGACGCCGTCGACGCCGGGACGCTCGCCGAGAGTTGGCGCTACCAGCCGGACACGCCGGCGTACGGGACCATCTACTCGGCCGACCCGGCGAACTGGGAGCGCGAGGCGCCGGCCGACGCCGCCACGGTGCGCGCCGCCCTGGCCGCCGCCACCCGCTGAGCACGCCGCGGCGGTGAACGGACGCCGGCCGGCACCGACCAATAGGCGGTGCCGGCCGGCACCGCGGGCACGCGACCTGCCGACGGAGTCGGCATGTCCACCGCCTCCTGGGCCGTGAGCGGCATGGCCTGCGGGCACTGCGCGGCCTTCGTCACCGAGAAGATCCAGCGCCTGCGGGGCGTCACCGCCGTGGCGGTGGACGTCGAGGCCGGCACGGTCACGGTGACCAGCGACAAAATTTCTCGCCGTCGCCGAAGTGCGCGCCGCCGTCGAGGAGGCGGGCTACGAACTCACCGGCCCACTTCCGGAGTAGCCCGCCCGCCAACCCGCCGGAGGCACGGCGGCCGGCGATCGGCCCGCAGCCGGATCAGCTCGTCGACGCGCGGGCGCAGCGTGGCGATCAGGTGGCGGGCCTGGGCGAGGGTGAACACCGGGCCAGCATGGAGCACCACGTCCGGGCGGCCGGCCGGAAGCCGCCGCGCCCGTGGCTCCGCGCGGTCCGCACCGCCTCCCGCCATGTAGCTAACCTTCCTTGACGGGGCATCAATGCGTAGCTAAGTTTCGACGCAACCGACGGGAGGTCGACATGGAGCGCAGGAAGTTCCTGGCCGGTGCGGGTGCGGTGACCGCGGGCGCGGTCGCGGCGGCGGCCCCGGGCACGCCTGGCAACGCGGTGCCCGGCATCCGCCGCGTGGAGACCGGCCTCGACGTCCTCGTCGGGTCCGACTTCGCGGACCTCGCCGGCCAGCGGGTCGGCGTGATCTCCAACCCCACCGGGGTGGACGCGTCCTACCGCCACCTGGTCGACCTGATGCACGCCTCGGGCGCGGTACGGCTGGCCGCGGCGTTCGGCCCCGAGCACGGCTTCCGTGGCTCGGCGCAGGCCGGCGGCAGCGAGGGCACCGGCATCGACGCCCGCACCGGGATCACCGTCTACGACGCGTACGGGGCCTCCCAGTCCAAGTGGGAGACCATGTTCACCGAGGCCGGCGTCGACACCGTCGTCTTCGACATCCAGGACGTGGGCGTCCGCTTCTACACGTACATCTGGACGATGTACACCTCGATGGTGGCCGCCGCCCGCGTCGGCAAGCGGTACGTCGTGCTGGACCGGCCGAACCCGGTCGGCGGCCGGGCCTACGGGCCGATGATGACGCCCGCCTACACCTCCGGCGTGGGCCTCAAGGAGATCGTCCAGCAGCACGGGATGACCGTGGGCGAGCTTGCCGGGTTCTTCAACGCGGAGTTCCTGCCCGCCGCGGCGGGGCGGCCCGTCGACCTGCACGTGGTCCGGTGCCGGCACTGGAAGCGCGACAAGCTGGCCGCCGACACCGACCTGCCCTGGGTGATGCCCAGCCCGAACATGCCCACCCCGGACACCGCGCTGGTCTATCCCGGCACCGGCCTGTTCGAGGGCGTCGCCTCGCTCACCGAGGGCCGGGGCACCTGCAGGCCGTTCGAGCTGATCGGCGGCCTGGCCGGCGACTTCGACTACCACTGGTCCGACCGGCTCAACGCGCGCGACCTGCCCGGCGTCGAGTTCCGCGAGGCGTACTTCACGCCGACGGCGGCCGGGCAGAAGCCGGCACTGCTCAACAAGCTCTGCGCCGGGGTGGAGGTGAAGGTCGTCGACCGGGCGACGTACGACCCGATCCGGACGGCGGTCGCGATGCTGGTGGAGGCGCGCAAGTACCCGGCGTTCGCGTGGCGGAGCGACTCGTGGGACGCCGTGCGACCGTACTGGGTGGACAAGCTGACCGGATCGCCGCGGCTGCGCACGATGATCGACGCGGGCGCCGACGTGGCCGACGTGGTCGGTGCCTGGGCCGACGAGCTGGCCGAGTTCGACCGGCGGCGGGCGCCCCACCTGCTCTACTAGGGACGTCCGGCTGACCCGGCGCTCAGCTGTTCGGCGACTCGCCGCCGCCGGTCCGGCCGGTTCACCGGAAACGGGCTCACGTCGGTGACCGGCTCGATACCCTCGGCTCTCGGGATCCCCCACGGACATCCGGAGCCACTCGATCGGCGAGATCGCCGGTGACGCAGGCGATCGACGTCCCGCCGCACGACCGGCGGCATCTCGCCACGACTGGCGCGGGACACGTCACGCCGATAGGAGCGTCATGCCCGGGAAGTCACGATCGCCTGTCCTGCACCTCGTGGTCTGCGGCGCCGAGCCCGCCGCCGAACTCGCCCCGTTCGTCGCGGCCTGCCAGGAGCTGAGCTGGGAGGTCCACGTCATCGCCGCCCCGGACGCGACGGCCGCGATCGACCGGGCCGCGCTCGCCGACCTCACCCGCCACCCGGTCCACGAGGAGGAGCAGCCGGAGGCGCTGTACCCGCTGCCGCCGGCCGACGCCTACGCGGTCGCGCCGGCCAGCTTCGACCTGGTCAACAAGTGGGCGTACGGCCTCAACGACAACCGGGCCCTGCGGCTGCTCAACGAGGCGACCGCCGTCGGCCTGCCGGTCCTCGTCGTGCCCGCCCCGGAGCCGGCGCTCGCCCGGCACCCCGCCTTCCTGGAGAGCCTGGCGCGGCTGCGGCACTGGGGCGTGACGGTCACCGGGCCCGCCGAGGCGGCCGACGAGGTCAGCGACCCCTTCCCGTGGCACGCCGCCGAGCAGGTGGTCTCCGCCTGGACGCGGTTCGCCCGGGTCCCCGCGCAGGCCGGCGCGGGCCGGGCGCACCGCGCCGACGACCTGGCGTTGCGGTCCGGCTGATCCACCACGGACCCGTGAGGTGGGTGCCGACGCCCTCCGCCCACAGGAAAGGCCGTCAAGCCCGGCGTCAGCCGGTCCCGGCCATCGCGGTGAGGCGGCGAGCGAGCAGGGCGACGGCCTCCCGCAGCTCCGGAGGCTCCAGCACCTCCGCCGCGAAGCCCAGCCGGGCCACGTGCACGGCGAGCCAGTCCAGGTTCTCCCCGCCGACGACGAGCACGCACCACCCGTCGCGATCGTCCTCGACGCGCCCCACCTGGGGCGGCACCAACTCCCGCACCCGGTCGGGCCGGGCGTGCACCCGCACCCGGGCGACATACCGGTACGGCGCCTCGGTCACGGACCGCTGCACGTAGGCGACCGGGTCCGGATGCTCCCTCGCCCGGAAGCGCCAGGTCGTCGCCACCACCTCGCGCATCCGGTCCAGCCGGAAGGTGCGCCAGTCGTCGCGGTCGACGTCCCGGGCCATCAGGTACCAGCGGCGGCCGGTGGTGACCATCCGCACCGGCTCGACCGTGCGCTCACGCTCCCCGCCGTCGCGGCCGGCGTAGCGGAACCTCACCCGTACCGCGTCGCGGCAGGCCCGCGCGAGCGTCAGCAGCAGCTCCGCGTCGATCTCGACCCCGGGGCCGACCAGGATCTCGGTGGCGCCGTGCACCGCCCGCACCTCGGCGCGCAGCCGGGGTGGCATCACCTGGTCGAGCTTCGCGAGCGCCCGCAACGCGGCCTCGCCCGCCCCGGCGACCGTGCCGCCCGACGCCAGCCGCAGGGACACCGCCGTCGCGATCGCCTCCTCGTCGTCGAGAAGCAGCGGCGGCAGCCGGGTGCCCGCGCCGAGTTGGTAGCCGCCGCCGACGCCCGCCGTCGCGTGCACGGGGTAGCCGAGCGCGCGCAGCCGCTCCACGTCGCGGCGCACCGAGCGGTCGGTGACCCCCAGCTCGGCGGCGAGCTCGGCGGCCGTCCAGGACGGCCGGCGCTGCAGCAACGCCAGCAACCGCAGCACCCGCTCGGTCGTCGCCTCGACGGTCACCCGTTCATCGTTCCACAGATCGCGGAACGATCCTGTCCGCTATCTACGGGAGGCTGGAACCATGACCGACCAGACCTGGAATCTCCTGCTCCGAGATCAGCTCGCCTGGCACTGGACCCGCCAGCTGCGCGATCGTCTCGACGGACTCACCGACGACGAGTACTTCTGGGAGCCGGTGCCCGGCTGCTGGAGCGTGCGCCCGCGCGGGACCGGCGCCGCCCCGGTGCAGGCCGGGTCCGGCACGATGACCATCGACTTCGCGGTGCCGCAGCCCGACCCGCCACCGGTCACGACGATCGCCTGGAGACTCGGGCACGTGATCGTCGGCGTGCTCGCGGCGCGCAACGCCGCGCACTTCGGTCACGCGCCCACCGACTACCAGTCGTTCGAGTACGCCGCGACCGCGACCGCGGCGCTCGCCCAGCTCGACGCGGAGTACGCCACCTGGCTGGCCAGGGTCGAGTCCCTCGGCGAAACCGGCCTCGCCCGCCCGTGCGGGGCGGCCGAGGGGCCGTACGCGGAGCGTCCCCTGGCAGCGCTGGTGCTGCACGTCAACCGCGAGCTGATCCACCATCTGGCCGAGGTGTGCCTGCTCCGCGACCTCTACCTGCACAATGACCAGCAGACTCGACGGGAGGCGAGCTGAGATGGCCCGCGACGTTCAGATCACTTTCGACTGCGCCGACCCGGCCGGGTTGGCGGCGTTCTGGGCCGACGCCCTCGGTTACCAGTTGCAGGCCCCGCCCGGGGGCTTCGAGTCGTGGGAGCAGGCCCTCGACGCGATGGGCGTGCCGCCCGAGAACCGCAACGACGCCTCCGGGCTGGTCGACCCCGAGGGCTCCCGGCCGCGGCTGTTCTTCCAACGGGTGCCGGAGGGGAAGCAGGCCAAGAACCGCGTGCACCTCGACGTGCGCGCCGCCCCCGGGCTCGTCGGCGACGCTCGGATGGCGGCCCTGGAGGCGGAGGCCGAGCGGCTCGTCTCCCGCGGCGCCACCCGGCTCAGGCGCCACGAGCCCGATCCCCCGCTCGGCAGCGGTCACATCGTGATGGCCGACCCCGAGGGCAACGAGTTCTGCCTCGACTGACCAGCAGCGCGGCGGGGCCGGCGACATCGGCGCGGTCCGGACCGCGTCGACCCGGTCGTACCGGCCACCGGCCGACAGACGTGTCGGAGTCCCGACCCGCGAGGTCGGACCACGACGGGTCAGTCGGCCTGGGCGGCCAGTTCCCGGGCCCGGTCCCGGGCGGCCTCCAGCGCGGCGAGCAGCGCCGCGCGTACGCCGTGCTTCTCCAGCTCGCGCACGGCGGAGATGGTGGTGCCGGCCGGCGAGGTGACCGCCTCGCGCAGCTTCACCGGGTGCTCGCCGGAGTCGCGCAGCATCACCGCGGAGCCGATCGCGGTCTGCACGATCAGCTCGTGCGCGACCTGCCGGGGCAGGCCGAGCAGGATGCCCGCGTCGATCATCGCCTCGACCAGGAGGTAGAAGTACGCCGGCCCGGAGCCGGACAGCGCGGTCACCGCGTCCTGCTGCGACTCGGGCACCCGGATGGTCGAGCCGAGCGGCTTGAACATCTCCTCGGCCAGCGCGAGGTGCGCCCCGGTGGCGTGCGCGCCGGCGGAGATCGCGGTCATCGCCTGGTCGACCAGGGCGGGGGTGTTGGTCATCACCCGCACCACGGGGGTGCCGTCGGGCAGTCGCCGGTTGAAGAAGCTGGTCGGCAGGCCGGCGCAGAGCGAGATCACGAGCTTGTCGGCGGGCACCTTCGGCCCGATCTCCTCCAGCAGCGCCGCCGCGTCCTGCGGTTTGACCGAGACGGCGAGCACCTCGGCCTCGTCCACCGCGGCCAGGTTGTCGACCACCCGTACGCCGTAGCGGGCGGTCAGCTCCTCGGCGCGGGCGGGCCGGCGGGCGGTGGCCAGCAGCCGGTCCACCGGCCATCCCGAGCGCAGCAGCCCGGAGAGCATCAGCTCACCGATCTTGCCCGCCCCGATCACCGCGACCGTGTGCACCCCGGACGACATCGCGGGCGTACCCCCTCCTGTCGTGGTCGACGGCGCGGCGGCCCCGCGGCCCGCCGCGCCGTCGACTCCTCGATCAGCTGCCGAAGAAGACCTCGGCCTCGGCGTACCGCTCCAGCGGCACGGTCTTCAGCTCGCGGGTGGCCTCGGCGAGCGGAACGCGGACGATGTCCGTGCTCTGCATGGCGACCATCTTGCCCCAGTCGCCCTCGTGCGCCGCGTCGATCGCGTGCAGGCCGAGCCGGGTGGCGAGCACCCGGTCGAACGCGGTCGGGGTGCCGCCGCGCTGGATGTGCCCGAGCACGACCGTGCGGGCCTCCTTGCCGGTCTTGGCCTCCAGCTGCTCGGCGAGCCACTGGCCGATGCCGCCGAGGCGGACGTGACCGAACGCGTCGAGCTCCTGGTTGTGCAACACCATCTGGCCGTCCAGCGGCTGGGCGCCCTCGGCGACCACGACGATCGGGGCGTACTGGTGCTGGAAGCGCTTCTCGACGTAGCCGGCGACCTGCTCGACGTCGAACTGCCGCTCCGGCAGCAGGATCACGTTGGCGCCGCCGGCCAGGCCGGCGTGCAGGGCGATCCAGCCGGCGTGCCGGCCCATCACCTCGACGACGAGGGTGCGGTGGTGGCTCTCGGCGGTGGTGTGCAACCGGTCGATGGCCTCCATCGCGATGTTGACCGCGGTGTCGAAGCCGAAGGTGTAGTCGGTGGCGCCGAGGTCGTTGTCGATCGTCTTCGGCACGCCGATCACGTGGACGCCGAGCTCGTGCAGCTTGGTGGCCACGCCGAGGGTGTCCTCGCCGCCGATCGCGATGAGCGCGTCGACGCCCTGCGCGGCGAGGTTGTCCTTGATCCGCTCGACACCGTTCTCGATCTTGAACGGGTTCGTCCGGGACGAACCGAGGATGGTGCCGCCGCGCGGCAGGATGCCGCGGACCTCCGCGATGCCCAGCGGGCGGGACAGGCCCTTTAGGGGGCCCTTCCAGCCGTCCCGGAAACCCACGAACTCGTGGCCGTAGCTGGCGACGCCCTTGCGGACCACCGCCCGGATGACCGCGTTGAGACCTGGGCAGTCGCCGCCGCCGGTGAGCACGCCGATACGCATGATCTGCTCATCCTCCTGGAGCATCAGGTGAAGCCCGATTTGCCCCAGGATATGTGTCGGATCAGACCATCGGCGCCGTTGCCGGCCCGGGGCGGGCCGTCAGTGCGCACTGTAGTCGGCGCGGGTGCACGCCGGCACCTCGCCCCGGGCCGTCCCACCCGCCGGTCGGCCTACCGGCCAGTAGCCGACCTCCTGGCTCTCCCCCGCCTTCGGCGGCTTCCCGGTGACCGCCGCCCTGGCGTGGCCGAACAGGTTGACCACCGCGCCGGACGGCGAGTCCCAGTACTCCGCGGAGCCGGCGCGCACCTTGATCAGCGTGATCCCGGGGGTGTCCAGCCCGCCCGGGAACCAGGCCCTGAGCAGGGGGTTCCACAACTGCTCCGCCTTGGCCCGGTCGTAGCCCTCCCGCGCGGTGCCGGAGATCGAGACCCAGGCGTTGCGCTTCGAGTCGGAGAACGCGACGTTGACCTCCGGGTTGACCCGGATCTGCCGCACCTTGGCGGAGTCGGCGGACGCGAAGAACCAACAGGTCCCCGTCGAACTCCGCCTCCTGCAGGCCCATCGGCCGGCTCACCATGCGGCCGTCCACGTGCCCGGACAGAACGGACCAAACCTACTAACCGGTCATCGCACGCCAGCGCGCCAGGTTGTGCCGGGCGTCGACCAGCGCGTCGTGCCGGGCCGACGCGGCGTCCGGCAGCGGCGGCCGACCCCGGTCGTCCCAGAGCTGCCGCAGCTCCTTGGTGAACCGGGGGATCTCCCGGGGCAGCGCCGGCATCGCCCCCCACAGCTGCGCGAGGACCACGTGGTCGTACGCGGCGTACCAGGCCCAGAGCTCCAACTGCTCGCCCGGCCGGTCCCTGACCGGCTCGACGAGGAAGTCGTACAGCTCGTCGCGGATGCGCTCCCGCGACCGCCAGGCGCGGTCCGCCGGGGACGGCAGCTTGTCGAGCACGTTGCGGCGCACCCAGGGCACGGCCCGCGAGTCGTCGAACTCGGTCGACACGGCGTAGAACTCGCGGCCGTACTCGTCGACGACGCCGATCGACACCAGGTCGACGATGCGGCCGTCCTCGATGAACTCGCAGTCGTAGAAGTAGCGGTAGACCATCACCGCCATCCTCGCCCACGCCGGCCCCGTGCCGGCGACCGGGGTTGCCGCGCCCGGCCGCCGGCGGCACCGGGGCCCGCCGGCCGGCGGGCGCGAGGGTGGTCCCGCCCCCCGCGTCCGCCGACCGTGGTCGCCGGTGCGACCGGATCCGCCCCCGCCCCCCGGCGGTCCGTCCGGGAACCGGATCCGGCTCCCACGATGCCGGTCGCCGCAGCTCCGGAGTGTCACGGAAGTGATTTGAGGGGTGTACAGCAAGCGACAGGACAGTCATGATCTGATGTGTACCGCTACCGGACGCCGAACCGGTGTCAGTTCACCTCGTCGAGGGCCTTCAGGTTCACCCGGTGAGCGAGTTGTGGTCCTGGACCGGGGAGGGGTTGGGCCGTGGAGATGCGCCTGCCGGAGCCGGGTGACGCCCTCACGGGAGTGGAGATGTTCGCCGGGCTCGAGCCGGAGGTCCGGCAACGGGTCATCGCGGCGGCGGTCCCCCGGACGTACCGCAAGGGTCAGTTGCTGTTCGTGGAGAACGACCCCGGCGAGTCGCTGATCGTGCTGCGCCGGGGCGCGGTGGCGGTCTTCCGCACCGCGCCGACCGGCGAGCGCGCGGTGCTGTCGGTCATCCGCCCGCCCGACGTGCTGGGCGAGGTCTCCCTGCTCGACGCGTCCACCCGCTCGGCCTCGGCCGAGGCGATCGAGGACTGCGCGGCGCTCGCGCTGTCGCGGGGCGCGTTCATGGAGCTGGTGCACTCCAACCCGCGCATCCTCGACGCGGTGATGCGCTCGCTGGGCGGGCTGATCCGCCGGCTCACCGAGCAGAACGCCGACCACGTCTTCCTGGACCTGCCCGGCCGGGTGGCCAAGACCCTGGTGCGGCTGGCCGGCGAGAGCCAGGCCCCGATGATCACGATCGAGCTCAACCAGAGCCAGCTCGCCGAGATGGCCGGCGGCTCGCGGCAAAGCGTCAACCAGGCGATCGGGTCGTTCGCCAACCGCGGCTGGCTGCGCACCGAGGGCCGCCGGATCGTGGTCACCGACGTCGCGGCGCTGCGCCGCCGCGCCGGCATGAACGACCGCTGAGGCGTACGCGCCCAGCTCGCCTCACCGCCCCGCCAACGCGGAAAGGGGCCGAATCGGTTGCTCCGGCCCCTTTCGCTGGTGCGGGGCGTCAGGGCGTGGCGCTGCCCGGCCCGGCCCAGTTGGTCGTGCTGCCCGGACCGGCCCACTCCGTGCCGTCCTTGCTGCCGCCGCCGGACTGCTCGCTGACGATCCCCTGCGCCTGGAGCGTCGCCAGCGTGGCGGCGTCCACGTCGACGGAGTCGCCCGCGAAGTGGCTCACCCCGTTGCTGTCGGTCCAGTCGCTCTGCAGCATCACGTACACCATCGGGCGTCCCCCTGTGGTCGTTGTTCGACAAATCAGCCGCCTGACTGTAGCCGCAGGACCGGCCGGTGGACTGTCCACAAGCCAACAGCCCGGTACCCGACAGCTGGGGCGGCGGCGATACTGGCACCGGGACGGCGCCGACCCCGGTGCCGGCGGGACCGCCAGTGGAGGGTGTCATCGCCACGCAGTGTGACCGCTGTGGACGCACGGCCGCCGCCGGCGACCGCTTCTGCGGCGGCTGCGGCAACGAGCTCGGCGCGGTGTGTCCGCACTGCCTGCGCCCGCTCGCCCGGGACGTGGCGTTCTGCACCTCCTGCGGCGCGCCCCGGCCGGGCACCGACCGGCGGGCGGCGCCCCCGCAGGAGGACCGCCGCCGGGTCAGCGTGCTCTTCGTCGACCTGATCGACTTCACCCCGTACGTCGAACGGGCCGACCCGGAGCTGGTCCGCGGCATGCAGACGGGGTTCTTCTCGGCCGCCCGCCGGGTCGTCGGGCAGTACGGCGGCGTGGTGGAGAAGTACATCGGCGACGCGGTGATGGCCCTGTTCGGCGCGCCGGTGGCGACCGAGACCGACGCGCTGCGCTGCGTCCGGGCCGGCCTGGAGCTGCAACGGGTGCTGACCCGGTTCACCCCCACCGGCGCGGACGCGCTGCGCTTCCGGGTCGGCGTGGCCACCGGCGAGGCGCTGGTGGACGTGGCCGCCGCCCGCGACGGCGGTCAGGCGATCGTCGCCGGCGACGTGGTCAACACGGCCTCCCGGATGCAGTCCGTCGCGCCCCCCGGCGGGGTGCTGGTCTGCGGCACCACCTACGCGCTCACCCGGGACACCATCCGCTACTCCGAGCAGCCGCCGGTCATGCTGCGCGGGCGGTCCACGACGACCGAGGTATGGCTGGCCCTCTCCCCCGTGCGCCGGCAGCCGACCGACCGGCAGCCGGACACGACGCCGCTCATCGACCGGGAACACGAGCTGGGGATGCTGGTCAACGCCCTGCACCGGTCGCTGCGCGACCGGCGCCCCCAGGTGGTGACCGTCTTCGGCCGGGCCGGGCTCGGCAAGAGCCGGCTGGTGCGCGAGCTGTACCGGCACGTGGACCGGCTGGTCGACGAGCCGCTGACCTGGCGTACCGGGCGGTGCCCGCCGTTCGGCGAGAACGTGACGTTCGCGGCGCTGGCCGACATCGTCAAGGCCGAAGCCGGCATCCTGGACACCGACCCCGCGTCGACGGCCGCCCAGCGGCTCGCCTCGGCCGTCGGCGAGCTGGTCGGCCCCGGTGAGCGGGAACGCCTCGTGGACGCGCTGCGACCGCTGGTCGGCCTGCCGGGCACCCCACTGCCGGCCGAGGAGACCGAGTCGGCGTGGCGGCGCTTCCTGCTGGCGCTGGCCGCGCGCCGGCCGACCGTGCTGGTCTTCGAGGACCTGCACTGGGCCGACGACGCGATGCTGCGCTTCGTGGAGCTGCTCGGCGCCGCCGCCCGGGACGTGCCGCTGCTGCTGCTCTGCACCGCCCGGCCGGAGCTGGTCGACCGGGACCCGAGCTGGGCGGGGACGATCACGGGCTCGGTGACCATCACCCTGCCGCCGCTGCGGGACACCGGCATCGCCTCGCTGTACGCCCACATGTTCGGCCAGGCGGCGTTCTCCGCCGACATGCTGACGCCGCTGGTGGAGGTGGCCGGCGGCAACCCCCTCTACGCCCACGAGTACGTGCGGATGCTCATCGAGCAGGGCGCGCTGCGCCAGTCCGGGCGGGGCTGGTCGCTGGAGAAGCACCTCGACCTGCCCATGCCGGAGAGCGTGCACGCCGTCATCGCCAACCGGATCGACCTGCTCGACACCAAGGAGCGCACGGTGCTGCTGGCCGCCGCCGTGGTGGGCGTGCAGTTCTGGCCGGGCGCGGTGGCCGCCGCCCTCGGGCAGCCCGTCGAGTCGGTGGAACGCGCGCTGCGCCGGCTGGAGCAGCGCGACTTCGTGCACGAGCAGGCCGCCTCGACCATGGCGGGGCAGCCGGAGTACCGCTTCCGGCACGTGCTGGTGCGCGACGTGTGCTATCAGCGGCTGCCCCGCACCGAGCGGGTGGCGCGGCACGAGCGCACGGCGGAGTGGCTGGACACGCTGTCGCAGAGCCGGGACACCGACCTGGCGGAGGTGCTCGCCCACCACCGCTGGGCGGCACACGAGATCGCCCGGACGCTGGGCATGGACACCGCCCGCTACGCCGGCACCGCCCGCGCGGCGCTGCACCGGGCGGCCCGGCGGGCGTACGCGCTGCACAGCCTCGACGTGGCGGCGAGCCACGCGGGCCGGGCGCTCGGGCTGGCCGACGAGTCCGACCCGGTCGGCCGCCTCCAGTTGGAGCTGCTCAGCACGGAGATCTCGTTCTACCGGGACGGCAACGCCTTCCTCTCCGGCGGCGGCTCCGAGCAGGTGCAGGCGCTCGCCGACCGGCTGCTGTCGCACGGCGACGACGCCTGCGCGGCGCGCGCCTGGACGCTGCTCGGCCAGGCCGCGTGGCTGCGCGCCGACCGGGCCGCCGCGCTGGCCTGCCTGGACCGGGCCGTCCAGCTCTTCGCCCCGCTGCCCGACAGCCCGCAGAAGGCGGACGCCTACGCCGAGCTGGGCCGGCTGCACATGCTCAACTACGAGCGGGACCCGGCGGTGGCCGCGGCGGACCGGGCGGCGGAGATCGGCGAGCGGCTGGGGCTGACCGAGACCCGCACCAACGCCCGGATCACCTCCGCCACCGCCCGCTACCAGGCGGGCGACCGGTCGGGCCTGGACGAGCTGCACTTCATCGTCGAGGTCAGCCGTGCCGGTCAGCTGATCGCCCTGCCCCGCGCCATCCAGAACCTGGCGTACGCAGTCCGGGAGGAGGGCGACTGGCTCCGTTCGGACGCGCTGCTCTCGTCGTCGCCGGCGCGTACGGCCAGCGGGCAGACGCTGACCACCAGCTACTCGGCGGAGGCGATGCGGGCCTGGTTCGACGGCGACTTCGGCCGGCTGCTCACCGCGGCCGAGGCGTTCGTGGACACCCCCACGGGAAGCTGGGACATGCAGGTCCGGGGCCTGCGCTCCTGCCTGCTGGTCCTGCGGGGCGAGCCGGTGCCGCCGGCCCGGTCCCCGGCCGACCCCGCCACCGACGACGTCGCCGCCGCGCTCGACGCCGCCCGGCGCAGCGGCTTCCACCGGCTGCACTGGACCATGCTGGCGATGGGCGCGCTCTGCCGGGCGTTGCAGGGGCGCCGGGACGAGGCGGCGGCGCTGATCGACGAGCTGGCCACCTCCTGGTCGGCGGTGCCCGCCCTGGCCAGCGGCGAGTGGATCGCGGCGGCCGCCTACGCGGCCAGCCTCGCCGGGCGGGACACGGCCGCCCGGGTGCGCGCGATGCTGGACCGGGTGGGCCACCGTACGCCCTGGTCGGAGGCGGCGCTGCGGACGGTGACCGGGGCGCTGGCCGCCGCGGACGGAGACCACCGGCGGGCCGCCGAGCTGCACCTGGCGGGCGCCGAGATCTACGCCGGCATCCCGGACGTGACCGACCGGATGCTGGCCCTCACCTTCGCGGCCTTGGAGCTGGAGCGGGCCGGCGAGCCGACGGCGGGCCGCCCGGAACTGGCCGAGCTGCGCGCCTTCGCGCTGCGCAACGACGCGCCGGGTCTGCTGGACCTGCCCCGCCCACCGGCGGCTCCCGCCGATCCCGCCCTGGCCTGCTGACCCGCCGCCGCGCGGCGCCTGCGCGTCAGGCGGCGACCGGTTCCCGGGGGGTGGGGTCGGCCGGCTGGGTCTTCAGCTTCTGGGCGTACGTGTCGACGTACTCGCGGCCGGAGAGCTCCATCAACTCGTACATGATCTCGTCGGTGACCGCGCGCTCGACGAACCGGTCACCCGTCATGCCGGCGTAACGCGAGAAGTCCAGCGGCGCGCCGAACCGGATCCGCACCCGGGCGATCTTGGGGATCAGCTTGCCGGGCGGCTGGATCTCGTCGGCGTTGAGCATCGCCATCGGGATCACCGGGGCGCCGCTCTCCAGTGCCAACCGGGCCACCCCGGTCTTGCCGCGGTAGAGCCGCCCGTCCGGCGAGCGGGTGCCCTCGGGGTAGATGCCGGCGATCCCGCCGGCGCGCAGCACCTGCAACTGGGTGTCCAGCGCCGCCCTGGCCGCCCGGCCGCCGGAGCGGTCGACGGGGATGGTGCCGGAGCCGACGAAGAACATCTTCGTCAGCCAGCCCTTGATGCCCTTGCCGGTGAAGTATTCGGCTTTGGCGATGAATGTCACTTTTCGCTTGACGATCAACGGCGTGAAGATCGAGTCGGAGAACGACAGGTGGTTGCTGGCGAGGATCACCGGACCCGCGTCGGGCACGTGGTGCAGCCCCTCGACCTGTGGGCGGAAGATCAGCCTCAGCCACGGGCCGAGGATGACGTACTTCATCAGCCAGTACAGCACCGGTGTCCTTCTTCTGGAGGGGGGGGGTCGCGACACCCGCGCCGCCGGGGCGGACCGGGTCGCCGGGCGGGGCCCGGCGACCCGCGCGGGCGCTCCCGGCGGGCAGGCGACGTCAGGGATGAGCCTACGAACGGGAGCGGCGCGCCACAACGCACTCCCGGAACCGGGTCCCGACGTGTCACGATTCAGCCAGCGTTGGCCGTACGGCCCCATCCGGCTCCGTACGGCCCAACCCGTCTGACCTCGTCTCCGTCGCTGCGCGGTCCGGCTCCGTGCGGGTCCGTCGCCGGTCATCCGGGTCCGTCCTCTAGCACCGGCCCTAGCAGCTAGGGCCGAGGCCTCACGTCAGCCCAGGCCCTGCCCGTAAAGGTCGAACCCGATCTTCGTGACCTGGGCCAGGTGCTGCAGGTTCGCTGGAGCACCTTCCAGCAGATCCCGGCCCCGGCCGAGCAGCGACCGTACCCAGCCCTTGTTCGGCTCGTCCTTTGCGGCCTCCCGCTCCAACTCCGAGGCGACCATCTCGTACTGCGGCTGCTGGTCTTCCGGGAGCAGCCGACCGAACTCCCGCAGCGCCTCCGCGAAGACGACCAGCACCTGACCGTCGTTCGTGTTGGTCTGGTTCTGGGCAACGTCCCGGTTCGCCACCGCGAGCTGGCCGCTGTTGTTCCCCATGATCGTGACGCTGACGCCCGCGCCGTCGCCCCGGTTCAGGTACTTCACCACTCCCCCATACTGCTCGACACACTCAATCCCGGCCGGCTCGGTGGCCGGGGCCTCGTCGGTCCCGCCCAGCAGCCGCCGCTCCCGTAGGAACCGGACCGCCTCCACCAGGTCGGCCGCGCTAAACTGCACGCCGTTGAACCAGCCGTACGGGCTGTTGACGATCTCGGCGATCTCGGTCGACTCGCCGTTCGCGTCCCGCTCGTAGACCCAACGCAGAACGGCGTCCCGGCAGGCGATGCGACGGGTCCGGTTGTCCTTGCGGCGCTCGATCCGCGCCACCGCTTCGCGCTGGCCCGATTCGGAAAGCCACACGGGCAGACCCATCCCGCCGCTGCCGAAAGTCCTCGCCCCGTCATTGAGCAGCCCAGCCTCTTCGAGCGCAGCCACCGCCACCTCGACGTGCGGCTCGACCAACGGCGCGAACTCCTCGACCCCCACCACGGTCATCATCTCGGCCACCGACGGGACGCTCGACGGGTTGTCCTTGGAATAGGCGTGACCCCAGTCCAGCAGCCAACCCGCGACCAACTCCAGCTCCGAACCGGTGACGGCACCACCCCCCGCGCTGCCGCCTGCCTTTGCCTCCGCGTTGACCGGAACCCGTACGGGGGTCTTCGCCACCTCCCGCTCAATCTCCCGCATCATCTGCCGGATCCCCTGCTTATTGATCTTGAACCCGCTCGCCATGCGGTCCCCCCGGATCGCTAGTGGTCACATCGACCAGCACGGTACTCCCGAGGGCGACACGAAAGGCCGCAACACGAACGACGCTCCAAGTTGGGCTTAGAGCGACCGGCGATAGGTGTTACCTGAGCCTGCGGGTGGTGGGGCGTGTGTCCCAGCGGTAGAGGGTGCGGGCGCGGTAGATGAGTTGACGG